>CADCPD010000193.1 GCA_902803265.1 uncultured bacterium
AAATTCTCAAATTGAGGCTAAAAATGCGTTAACTGGTACAAAAGGAGGTACAATCGATACTAGTAATATTAATCCATCTAAGGTTGGTAAACAATATGCAGTTGTAAATAATTTCAAAACAAGCAACTCAAGCTTTAAGGTATTGGGCGGCGAACTTGATATGAGAACTATCGCAAGTGGAGCTAATACATTATCAAATGCTGCAGAAGGCGACTGGGCTAACTTCTCTGTAAATGCTTTAAATATGGCATCAGGAAAACAAGTTGTAACAGCTAAAAATGCAGTAACTGATCGTAAGGCTGGTGATCAAACTACTGATACTTCTCAAACAACATCAACAACTCAACAAACAGAAGATAATACATATACACCAACTTACGGCTTAGGTGGTAAATCAGTTTCTACTGAAGGCTCTATGGCTGGTTCATCTTCAAAAAAAGACGATAAGAAGAAAAAAGGTGTTTAATTAAACACTGATTTATAAACAACCAAAAAGGCTTAGTTTGAACTAAGCCTTTTTGGTTTATTGTAATATTAATTTATGGGTAATCTCTCGAAATCTCCACCGACACATGTTAGTTAAGGACATAAAGCGGTTAAGGAGGTGATGCAAATGAACCGAGAAATAATTAAAAAAGCCCTAATAACATTAGGATTTTAATTCAAATTCTCGCCGAATTTGTTTAGGGAGTTAAGAAAACTCTAACAGGTCGCACCCAGTTAGGGCTTTTCCCTAATATTATTATTACTATGTAATAATCTTTGTCAAGTGTTTATCCCTGTTTGTTAAAGTACCATTGCTAGGATAAATAGTACGGTCATTCCTATTTGCATTACTGTTGAAAGTTTTTCCTGCAAATCAAACCCCATATATTTTTTTGACGACTTTTGCGCTTGATATGCCGTAGCTATCCTGTTTAGCCTTGTGTTTGTGTCGTCTTCTTCAAAATCTGTAGAAAACATTTTGTTCTCTATTCTGCTTAAACGAGTATTGTTATCATCATTTTTATGTCTTTTTTTCAATATTGCTTTTTCAAGTTTTTCTATTGCCATGTCTAAATCTGATTCGGAAACATTGCTGTAATCTTGATTGTTATTGTTGTTTTGTCTTTCTCTGGGATATTTTGGAGTGTAGTTTTCGTAATCTTCATAACGTGGATTGTCAGTATCTCCAAAAACATCGTTGAAGTGAGCAAGTTGAGGATTTTCTTCTATTAATAATGTTTTCTTTAGTCTGTCTACTCTCGTGTATAAATCATCTGTGTTATATGTTTGGTTATAAACTTCAGCTTCAAGTTTTGTAAGTCTGTTATTTATATCGCTGTTTTTATACTGCTTCTTGAAAACAATGTTTTCCATAGTGTCTACTACAGGATAACTTATGTTTGCATCTTCTTTATAAATTTCTTTATTATTCCCGCTTTCATCTGTATAACTCGTCTTTGGTGAATTATCCGCAAATGTGTCAGGACATGCTTCTATTTCTTTCCCTATCATGTCTGCTGAAATATCTTCTTTTAATTTGTTTATTCTTGTTTTTATATCACCCTTTTGCACTTTTCCATAAACGGTTTCTTCAAGTCGTTCAAGTCTTTTTTCGTCTGTTTCCTCTGAGTAATCTATTCCATAAAAAGAGTTTTCTATCGGTGTTATTATGGCACTGTAACTCCCGTACGCATGACTTGTTCCGCTTAAACAAAATATTATTATCCCCAACACTAAATATTTTTTCATAAGTTAATTCCCTCGTTTTCCCTTATGAAAGATTAAAAGCTTTTATTAAGCTTTTCTATTAAACAATTTTGGTATATTTTGTCTTTGAAAAATCAGCTTTTATAAGTAGGTCAGTAGTGTAAGAATTTATTTTTTATGATTGGCTGTTTGATATTGTTAATGCGTTTGAAAGAGCTATGCCGCCTTGATTTTGGGGTGTGTTAACTATTCTTCCGTTTACATACATTACTGTTGAACCGCCGCCATCTAAGTTCATTGCGTTTACACAACCTAATTCTTTCATGAGGTTTGCAAGTTCGTTTAATGTCAAACCTATTGAATAATTTTCTCTGCCGTCTACTGCTACTAAAATTAATTTGTTATCTGCTGTATAACCTATTGCTGTTCTTGGATTTCTTCCGCCTATTGCAAGTAACTTTTGCTCTTGAATGTCTATAAATACGTTCCCGTTTTTGATTAGGTATGGTCCACCGCTTATTATGTGTGTTACGTTTTCCCAATCCGGAATTGTTTTTATTTCTACCGTAGCTTTCTTTTTCTCGTTTAATGCTCCTAATTTGCTCTTTGGCCCTACGATTACATAACCGTTTTCAGGAATTTCAAGTTGTGATGTTGAAATATTTGTTATTCTGTTTTCGCTATTTATTGCAATTTGTATGCCTTCTTTTGGTGATGGCGGTGCAAATTGCCCCCATTCGGGTGTGTATGCTAATACATATGTTGATAACATTCTCGGTTGGTTTATATTATCAATTTTTATTTCAGATCCGTTATTTCTTATTTTTGCGTCTAATTGAACTCTTGACATGTCAAAAGTTGTTCCGTCTTTTCCGTCAAAAATACCCATCGCTACTCTATCGTATATGGGACCGGTATACATTTTTCCGTCAATCATTAAAGTTCCTAGAGGAACGCCCGTTTGGGGTTTGAAAAATGTTCCGTTTATTGCTACTATTGAATTTTCTTTTTTTGCTATTGAGGTTATACTTCTTTTAGCTGCTAATTTGTTTGATGCGAGCTGAGGTTTTATTTTTAGATTTGGATTTATATTTTGGTTTATTTCTACTACGTTTATGTTTACAGGTCTGCCTTGTATATATTTTTTAAGCCTTATGTGCTTTATCCCTGTATCAACATCGTATACTACTCCCCCCTTGTATTTATTCCTTATCTCTGTATTATAATCCTGTATCTCCTGCTCTATGTTCCTTGTGTCTGTCTGCAGTATCGGAGTTATTGCTGTATTGTGCGCCAGTAAATCTTTCGCGAGTATTGGCATTCCCTGTATAAAGTTTGTGGTTATAGCTACAAATCCTAATATCGTGGCTATACCTATCCCCCTGACTATTGTTCTTGGGGCACCGTGCTGTCGGACTGAAAGTATTAAGGTATCCATTTTAACACCTATTTATAGTGGGGCTAACGTAATACCTTTTTTTTTAAAGAGTGGTCACTGGGGAATAACACTCTGGCTGTCAACTTGTAGTAAAATCTTTTTCTCTACTAATATTGTAACATATTTTAAAAGGGTTCTCAAGTCCTCTGATAGCAAGGGTTTTACAAATCTTAATAGTGTTTTTTTACACTTTTTGTTAAGTTTTTGTTATATATTTTTTCTTGTCTCTATCATAGGTGTAAACCCTATAAGTGTCGCCATTTGAAGTAATTTTTACCGAATTGTTTTTATCCGTTCTGTAAATTTTTAAATCTTTTAGCTGATTTAATGTTAGAGGATTAGGATGTCCAAATTTGTTAATTCCGGTTGAAATTATTGCAGTTTCTGTGTTTAGGTCTTTTATCATATTTGTATCAACTACACTTTTTGCACCATGATGCCCCACTTTTATTATTTGAATAGGTTGTGGTATATTTCTTAAACCTTTCATTGATGCATCACCCATCATTAATATGTTTATCTTGTCATTGTTTAATACCGCAATTATTGAATTTTCATTATCATTTTTTGAGTTTTCTTTTCTGTATGTGGTTATTTTAAATTTGTCTTCTCTATATATTACTTCGTTATTCTGAGCTATTTTTACATTTTTATCTTTTAATCTTTCAAAAATTTGTTTCGATGTATATGTTTTGTCATTTTTGCTATTTAAATAAACAGTTTTTACATTTGCATAATCAAGTATATCAGGAGCTCCGCCCGAATGATCATTATCAAAATGTGTTATAATTAAACCCTCAAGATTTTTAATTCCTCTATCTTTCATGTATTTAATTATTATAGTTTTTGCTTGTGAATTGCCGCCATTATATCCGCTTTTTCCGGTATCTATTATAAAATATTTATTTTGCGGACTTTTTATTAAAAAGGCATCAGCATTTTGTACATCAAAAGCAATAAGTTCCATATCTTTTGACGGAATTTTTATGCATGTTAATGGTAAAATTATTATTAAAATTGCAGTGGCGGTTATTAATTTTTTATTTTTAAAGCTTGCTTCTATATTAAATATAAATAATATAATTACTATATAGTAAATTGTTATCTGAAAAATGTTCGGATGTGATGTTGTAATCATGGCCTTTGGCAGATTTCCGACGTAATCGGAAATCATAACAATATAATTTA
>CADCPD010000194.1 GCA_902803265.1 uncultured bacterium
TCATCATTTAAAAGCGATATTAAAAGAAAAAGGTTACGTAACTTCCGTTGGTGACGAAGGTGGTTTTGCTCCAAATCTTTCTTCTAATGAGGAAGCTCTTTGCTTTATAGTTGAAGCTATAGAAAAAGCCGGATATACAACAGATCAAATAAAAATCTGTTTGGATGTAGCATCAAGTGAATTTTATGAAGATGGAAAATATACTCTTGCAGGCGAAAATAGAACTCTTTCAAGAGAGGAAATGGTAGAGTTTTTGGAAGAATGGGTTGATAAATATCCTATAATCTCAGTTGAAGACGGTATGGCAGAAGAAGATTGGGAAGGCTGGGAAATGCTTACCAGAAAAATTGGTCATAAATGTCAGCTTGTGGGTGATGATTTATTTGTAACAAATACAAAGCGTTTAAGTGAAGGCATTAAACGTGGTATTTGTAATTCAATATTAATAAAAGTAAATCAAATAGGTACATTATCAGAAACTCTTGATGCAATTGCAATGGCACAAGCAGCCGGATATACAACTATTGTTGCTCATCGTTCTGGAGAGACTGAAGATACTTTTATTGCTGATTTAGCGGTTGCTACAAACAGCGGACAAATTAAAACAGGTTCTGCTTCTCGTTCTGACAGAATGGCGAAATATAATCAGCTTATCAGAATTGAGCAAGAAATCGGACCTGCAGCAAAATATTTGGGATTAGAGGCTTTTAGTGGTCATAAATCAGCAAATAGTCTTTGTCGGCAAAAATAATTTACAATACATTCTTAAAGTATTTACATCATGACTTTAAAAGTGTATTATAATATCATTAGGCGTTGTAAGACAAATTTGTCCAAGGAGCAGTTTTGGCTGAAAAGTATAATATAAAAGGGGGAACACCTTTAAAAGGAGAAGTAAGTATTGGCGGAGCAAAAAATGCTGTGCTCAAACTTATGGCGGCTTCTGTGTTGTGTAAAGGTACAACAAGAATTCATAATGTTCCGGAGTTAACTGATGTTGAAATTATGTTAAGTGTTATTGAACAACTTGGAGCAAAAACTAATTATAATCGTGTATCTAAGTCTATAGAAATTGACGCTACTGATTTAACAAGTATTACTGCAAAATATGAACTCGTAAGCAAAATGAGAGCTTCGTTTATTATTTTAGGAGCCTTAGTTTCAAGATGCAGAGAAGCAATTGTTGCTTTACCGGGTGGTTGTGCAATTGGTGAAAGACGTGTTGATTTTCATATCAAAGGTCTTGAAGCAATGGGCGCAGATATAAGAATTGAAAATGGTTATGTTATTGCAAAAGCACCTAAATTGACCGGTTGTGATATATATTTGGATATTCCTTCTGTTGGAGCTACTGAAAATCTTATGCTTGCCGCTGTACTGGCTGATGGCTGTACGAGAATTCAAAATGCTGCAAGAGAACCTGAAATTATTGATTTGGCAAATTTCTTAAATGCGATGGGTGCTGATGTTATTGGTGCAGGTACTTCTGATATAACTATTAATGGTGTTAAACAAGAAGATTTACATGAAATAGAATATACAACTATTCCTGACAGAATTGAAGCCGGAACTTTTATGACAGCTGTTGTTGCTACTAGAGGCAAAGCTGTTTTGAAAAATATTTTTCCTGCACATTTAACATTTTTTACAAATAAATTGTTAAAAATGGGTGCAGGTATAAAACTTATTTCACCGACTTCAATTGAAGTTTCTTGTAAATCGCGATTGAACACTGTAAATTTTGTAACTCAGCCATATCCTGGCTTTCCTACAGACTTGCAATCTATGGCAATGGTGTTACTTTCAACTGCTAACGGCGTTGGAATTATCACAGAAAGCCTTTATGAAAACAGATTTATGCAAGTTCCTGAATTACGCAGAATGGGTGCTGATATACATCAAGACAGAAATCATGCGATTATTAAAGGTGTAAAGAAATTAAACGGTACTACATTGAGTGCCAGTGATTTAAGAGCAGGAGCATCGCTTGTTGTTGCTGCATTAATGGCGGAAGGTTCTTCTATTATCGAAAATCTTTATCATATTGACAGAGGTTACGAAAATTTTGAGCAAAAAATTTCGCTTTTAGGTGGACATATTGAAAGATTTGATTCGGATAAAATTTTGAATCAGGATTTAGAGGGGGCTTATAATGCCGGATTATAAACGTTGGTATGATCATGACCCATTGTTATTAGAAGTCGTTAATTTACTTAGAGATTACCAAGATGAATTAAAAGCTCAAGCTGAAGTTTTTTTGGCGAAGATTGAAGAAAAGGTTTCTAAAGATGCAATGGTTCGTTTTTATGAACTTGTAAAACCTGAAAATGGTTCAAGATGGTATGACAAAGATCCTGTTATTTCTATGACAGTTGAATTGTTGAGAGTTATTCCTCCTGAAAACCAAAGACAATGTGCCCTACATTTTATTAATTCATTGAAAAAAATGGGTATAGATTATGTTAGTCCTAACTTTGATTTAACTGATAGTGAATCAGGCGTTGCTGTTACAGAAAAAGTTTCGGACGATAAAGCTGTTTAATGTTTCAGTTTAATAATTGTGAAAATTTAATTTCTTTTAAAAATAATATTTTAAAACGTAAGTCTTTTACAGTTAGTGGGGTTACGTCTTTTTTGCGTTTATTTTTGCTTAATAAAATTATTGAGTATTCTCAAAATAAAATATTATTTATAACATCTTCTGAACAATCAGCTTTAAAATATCAAAATGATTTAAAAAAAATTTTTAATAAAACTTCTGAAATATTTCCGTTTCAGGAAATTTCTCTTTATGAATCAGTTTCTAGAAACAAGTATGAATATTCCAAGCAGCTTAAATTGTTGGAAACACAGCCTGATATTTTATTTGCACCAGTTAAATGTTTGTTGGAATTCTTTCCTGATAAAAAATTTTTTGAAGATAATTCTATAACTATTAAAAAAGATGAAGAATTAAATCTTAAAAATTTTATTCAAAAACTTGTTAATCTTGGATATAAAAGGGAAACAATGGTAACAGATATCGGAGAATTTTCTGTTCGCGGTGATATTATTGATGTTTACACAATGGAAGAATATCCTGTAAGAATTGAGCTTTGGGGCGATGATGTAGTAGATATAAGATTTTTTAATAATGAAACTCAGAAGTCAGTTTCAAAAACGGAAAGTATAACGATAAAACCTTGTTATAAATTTATTGCTGATAATTATGAAGAAGGCGTTGAAGTTTACCAATCAAATTACAATTCTAAATTAATTAGTATCCTTGATTATTTTAAAGATTATATTTTAGTCTTTGATGAAATGTCAGAGATTAATTCCAGATACAAACTTTTTGATGAAAATTTTGAGAAACAATATAATGATTTACTTCAGCAAGAAGATGTATTGAAGCCAAAATCAAAAAATCATATACCGTTTGAAGATTTTGTTAAAAATACGGCAGGGTTTGTCAAAATTGGCTTTAATAATTTTATAGAAGTTTACGATGACAATATAATTGAATTTAACGCTTCTGTAATGAGAAATTTCAATGCTGATTTAAAATCTGTCGTATCTTATTTAAAAACAAAGAAAGATTTTAAAATTATTGTCGCAACCGATTTTGAAAAGAGAGTAGAAGAAATTTTAAAAGAGAATGAAATATTTGATGTTGAATTTATTCCGAATATCACGTCTCAAGGCTGCGAAATTGAAGATTTAAATTTAATTGTTATTACGGACAGAGAATTATTTAACAAGCGTTCAAAAGAAATAACTTCAAGTAAAAAATCATATTACAAAGAAAAACCTGAATATATCGAGAGCATAAATGATATAAAAGAGGGTGAATATGTCGTTCATTCAATTCACGGTGTCGGAATATACAAAGGTTTAAGCCAGCAAAAAATAGATAATGCTTACAAGGATTATTTAACAATTGAGTATGCCAATAATGACAAGCTTCATATTCCTGCGGAACAAATAAATCTGCTTTGCCGATACAGAGGTTCGGGTTCTGTTAAGCCAAAATTATCAAGAATGGGCGGCTCTGATTGGGAAAATACTAAGGCTAAGGTAAAAAAAGAAGTTGAATTTATTGCATATGATTTACTTGAACTTTATGCAAAAAGAAAGTTAAAAGAGGGTATAAAATTTGATGAAGATTCTTCGCTTCAGGTTGAAATGGAAGATGCTTTTGAATATACTGAAACACCTGATCAAATGCGTGCAATAAATGAAGTTAAAGCCGATATGGAATCTCAAAATCCTATGGATAGATTAATTTGCGGAGATGTTGGCTTTGGAAAAACCGAAGTAGCAATGCGTGCAATGTTTAAAGCTGTTGTTTCAGGATACCAAACCGCAGTTATTGTTCCTACAACAATTTTAGCTTTACAGCATTATCAAACAATTTATGATAGATTTAAACCTTTTGGTATAAATGTAGAACTATTATCAAGATTCAGAACTTCAAAAGAGCAAAAGGAAACATTAAAAAATCTTGCACTTGGTAAATGTGATGTTGTTATTGCAACTCATAAATTATTGCAGGATAAAGTTATGTTCAAGAATTTGGGGCTCCTTGTTGTTGATGAAGAACATAGATTTGGAGTTCGACACAAGGAAAAACTTAAAAAATTAAAAGAAAATATTGATATTATAACAATGTCGGCAACTCCGATTCCTCGAACTTTATATATGTCTTTATCAGGAATAAAAGATATGTCTGTTATCAATACTCCTCCAAAAAACAGACTTCCTATTAAGACATTTGTGGGTGAAATTAATGAAACTGTATTGCGAAATGCCATAATGCACGAACTTGATAGAGAGGGACAAGTCTTTTATCTTTATAACAGAGTTGAAACTATTGAAGAATACAAACTTCAATTACAAAAAATAGTTCCTAATGCAAGAATTGTTGTCGGGCATGGGCAAATGGATGAAAAGTTATTGGAAAAAGTAATGGTTGATTTTGCAAACAGAGAATATGATATTTTGCTTTCTACAACTATTATAGAATCTGGATTAGATATTCCAAATGCAAATACAATGATTATTCATGATGCCGATAAATTTGGGCTTGCACAGCTTTATCAGTTAAGAGGTCGTGTCGGCAGAAGTGAAAAACAAGCTTTTTGTTATTGTTTCTATAAACCGGATAAAAGTTTAACAAAAGATGCAAGAGAAAGACTTGAAGCAATAAAACAATTTACAACATTAGGAAGCGGATATCAAATTGCATTAAGAGATATTGAAATTCGTGGAGTTGGAAATATATTAGGTACAAAACAGCATGGACATATGGTTAATGTTGGTTTTGATACATATTGTAATCTATTGGAAGATGCAGTTAATGAACTTCAAGGAAAAGTTGTTTCTCACAAAATTCCTACAATAGTTGATTTAAATGTGACGGCGTTTATTCCGGATGAGTGGGTGGGATCTAAAGAACAAAAAATGATTGAATACAAAAGACTTTCTGATGTTAATAATCAAACCGAACTTGAATATATAGTTGAAGAATGGAAAGACAGATTTTCAAAGGCTCCTGAAAGTGTTGAAAATTTGATAAAATTAATTAAATTAAGACTTTCTGCAACTGATATTTCAATAAGTTTGATAAGAGAAACAGAGGACAATATAAGAATTTATACTCCGTTTACTCAACCCGAGTGGAAAATTTTATACAATAAGCTACCAAATGAACTTACAAAAAAAATAAAATTTACTCCGGCTCCAAAATCTACAGAAAATGCAAGTTCAATTTTATTGTTTGATAACAGATATATGAACTTTAATGAACAATTTAACATGTTGGAGGATTTGTTTTATAATATCTATAAGTTAAGTTATGAGTATAATAATTAAAAGAGGTAAGTTTATGAATATGAAAAAAATAGTAATAGCTTTATTGATGTCAGTTTTTATATTGACCGGGTGCTCTTTTAACAAAGATAAAGATGCTATTATTGAAGTTAATGACAAAGTTATTACTAAGGCAGATTTTGATAAAGATTTCAATAAAGAAATCAATAATCCTATCTTTAAACAATTAGGTTTAAATACAAAAACAAAAAACGGATTTATGTATTTGCTTATAAAAGGTAGAGTTATCAATAATTTGATAGTTAAATCTCTTGTAAACCAAGAAATTGAAAAGAGAAATATTAAAGTAACAGAAAAAGATGTTGACAAGGCTATAAAAGAAAAAATACAACAAGTTGGTTCAAAAGCTAAGTTTAATGAAATTTTGAAGCAAAATGGTATTACTCCTGCAGAATATAAAAAAGAATTAACTGAAGAATTAAAGTTAGAAAAACTTGTTGATATGATTAAAACAGTGAAAGTTACTGAAGCTGATGCAAAGAAATATTACACAGCAAATGAAAACAGCTTTAAATATCCAGATAAAGTTAGAGCTTCTCATATTTTAATTTCTGCAAATCCTTATGAAATAAGAGAAAATTTGAAATTAAAAAATAAAAATATGTCAGATGAAGAAATCGAAAAACTTGTTGAAGAAGAAATGAATGCAAAACTAAAAGATGCAGAAAAAATCTTGGCTCAAGTAAAGAAGGATCCTACTTCATTTAAAAAGATTGCAAGAGAAGTCTCTGATGATACAGAATCAGCAAAACAAGGTGGAGACTTAGGTTTCTTTGCCTCTCAAGAAATGGTTGAACCTTTTTCAAAAGCTGCATTTAGCATGAAACCAAACACGATAAGCGAAATCGTTAAAACTCCTTATGGATATCATATTATTATGGTGACAGACAGAATGGCAGCCGGAAAAGATTCCTTTGAAGATGTAAAACAAGAAATCATGATGAAACTTGAACAAGATAAAAAGATTGAAGTTTTTGAACATTTTGTTGATGATATCAAGAAAAATGCTAAAATCGAATATATAGATGAAAGTTATAATCCTGAAAAGTTAACTACAGAGTTAAAAAATCAGGCTGCGTCAAATCCTGTTGCAAATGAAGAAGTTAATGAGGCTAATCATTCTGCAACACCGGAACCAAAATCTGTAAAAACTGATAAAGATTCTTCAGATAAAGCTGATACAGAAACGGTTGAAATCAAAGAATAGATAAATACCTTTAATAAGAAAAAGACTGCTGACGAATTTGTTGGCAGTCTTTTTTAATAAATAAAGCAGCTCATAAGCCGTGTTCTGTTTTTAGGTAATCATCTGTCTGGTAATTTGATTACTCAAATTCTCTAGCGATATGTCTGAAGTTGGCGGACAGCCTTTATAACCTTCAATTTTATCTTGCATTCGGCTTGGGGTTACCTAACCAATAATTCTCATTATTGTTGGTGAAGCTCTTAACTCACCGTTGCACCATCGCCTGTGATTATAAATCCATCGGCAGTATATTTTCTGTGGCCCTATCCACCGGTTCGCACCGTCCGGAGTTTCTCCGGAAGCCTGTCCTTGAATGCACGGACTTTCCTCATATAATTTCTTATACGCGATTACCCGACTGCTTTATTGTCTTTATTTTAGCATAAAGTAGTTAATTTTTTGATATTATTAATTAATAAAAGATACCCAAAATTTTTTGTAAATATTGCCCTTTGTGTAATGAACCGTAATTGTTGTATTCTGCAAAGATTAGTCAGCACTGTTTGAACGATAGTGAGTTTGCGGACTTAGTGCAGAATATTTACAAATTACGAGTGAATGAAGCGCAGGGCAGGAGTTTCTTTGTTCCACGTTTCTTTGCGGTCAAAGAAATGTGGAAAATATGTTATTTATGGTATGTTTCATTTTTTAAAATTTTGAATGCTCTGTATATTTGTTCAATTAAAATTAATCTTGCAAATGTATGCAGAAAAGTCATTTTTGAAAAGCTTAATTTGTAGTTTGCTCTTGCTTTTACATTCTTTCCTATTCCGTATGATGAACCGATTACAAAGGCAACTTCATTAATTCCGCTATTGCATAAATCGTTTATTTTTGATGAAAATTCTTCCGAAGATAGTTGTTTGCCTTCTATTTCAAGTGTTATCAGGTACGTGTCATTGTTTATATGAGATAAAATTTTTTCCCCTTCTTGATTAAGAATGTTATCTATCAAGTTTTCATCCTTTATTTCGATAGGATTTATTTCAATAATTTCTATCGGAGTATAGGGTTTCAAGCGTTTTAGAAATTCTTCAACGCCGTCCTTTATGTAGTTTTCTTTAATTTTTCCTAGTGCAATTATTTTAATTTTCATTTGTTAAATATATTGATTGTGATGGGAATGCAAAGCTTATATTTTCTGCTCTGAAACGTCTGATTATTTCTAAAATTACGGTTTCTTTTACTCTTCTGTAATTTGTTAAATCACCGTATTTTACATAGGCTTGAAAATGTATGTCTATTGAACTTGAATTTAATTTTTCCAAATAAACAAGATTATCGTTTGTTTCAACTTCATCATTTTCTCTAATTATTTGTTTTAAGATTTCAATAGCTCTTTCAATTTTTTCATTAGGCGTATCATAAGTAATTCCGATAACTTCATCAATTCTTCTTTTATCTATTGCAGAAATATTTGTTATTAAGGCATTTGCAACTACGTTATTTGGTAATATTATAATCGTATTATCTAATGTTTTTATTTTTGTCGAACGTAGTGTGATATTAATAACAGTCCCTTCAACATTATCGATAATCACATAATCTCCCAAATCAAAAACTTTATCATAGAGTATTGAAAATGAGCCAAATATATTTGCGATAGATTCTTTAGCTGCAAAGCTGACAGCCATACCAATAATACCAAAACCTGCAACTAGAGAGGTCATTGAATATCCGTGCGCTTGCATTACTGATGCTGCAATAATGAATAAAACCAGTACTTTCGTGATTTTAGTAAGTATCGGACAAAAACTCAATAATCTTGCGCTATTTTCATGTTTTGCAATTATATTTTCTCTAATTTTTTTATTGAGAAATTCAATTAATTTCATTGAGGCTATAATTACAAAAATTATTAAAAATATTTCTATAAATGTTCCGATATGGTCTTTTAAGAAGTTTAAAAAGTTTTCCCAGTGGTTTTGTTTTAGAACTTCTTCATTTATTCCTAATACGGTAATTCCTTCATCTATTGTATTATCCATATTCCCTCGCTAGTGTTTTATTTCTTAATCTGGTTTTATGCTAAAACAGAAATAA
>CADCPD010000195.1 GCA_902803265.1 uncultured bacterium
AAGATGCTGAAAAAATGCTTCAGTTATTAAATCTTCCGTACAGACGTGTTGCGCTGTCAACGGGAGATATCGGATTTTCGGCTAATAAATGCTGGGATTTGGAAGTTTGGATGCCTTCTTATAATGCATATAAAGAAAAATCTACAGGCAAAACAAGATTTGTACACACAATAAACGGTTCAGGTCTTGCCGTTGGAAGAACTGTTGCAGCTATAATCGAAAACTTCCAACAAGCTGATGGAACGATTATTATTCCTGAAGTTTTAAGACCATATACGGGTTTTGATAGAATTTAGTTAATACCTCAACTGACTAAATAACAAAAAAAAGACAGTTTTATTCTGTCTTTTTTGTTTATAATTGTGTTATGAGTATTATCATTTCCAAAAATTTTGAAAATAGACTTTCACCAACCTTATCAGATTATAGTATTTCACTCTTTCTGATGATATATGGATTATTTTTTATAATATGGTTTTGTATGGATACTATAGCCCATGAATATTATTTGCCTATCTTCAATATAATTATTTTTGGTATGTTTCCGCTAATTATGGCACTTCCCGTATTATTCACAAAAAAATGCTATATCAATTATGAACAAAAATATCTTCGTGTAGATGCAAGAATTATTCCATTTTTTGAAGTTTTAAATTTTCATTATAAGCACGCTTTTAGTAGTTTTAGTCATCCTCTTGCTTGTATATTTATTTTAACTTTAAAAACCGGTGAAAAAGTTGAATTTTATTGTTATTTTAAAGGCTCTAATATTCGTGTTTGTGATGCGTTAAAGAAAGCTGAATTGCTTCATATTGAAAAAGTTTAAATTTTGAATTGTAAAAATTAATTTATATTCTGACTTGGGGTTAAAAATTTGTTATCCTGTTTATTGGTAGGAGAAAAAGTTATATGTCATATGGATTTCCGTTTGAACTGGATGATTTTCAAAAAGATGCAGTAAATTATATTGATGAAGGTAAAAGTGTTGTTGTTTGCGCACCAACAGGTGCCGGTAAAACTGTAATAGCAGAACACGCTGTTCACAGAGCTCTTGAAAACGGTACTAGAGTTTTTTATACAACACCACTAAAAGCTCTTTCAAACCAAAAATTTAACGATTTCGGCACAAAATACGGCTACGATAAAGTTGGTTTATTGACAGGTGATACTTCTATTAACCGTAGCGGTCAAATTGTTGTAATGACAACCGAAGTTTTTAGAAACATGCTTTACGGCACAAACTTTGGAGATGTGGCTGATAACCTTAAAAACGTTAAATATGTAGTTCTTGATGAAGTTCACTATATGAATGATGAAGAAAGAGGTACAGTTTGGGAAGAAAGTATTATTTACTGTCCTGTTAACATCCAGATAATTGCTCTTTCTGCAACAGTTCAAAATGCTCAGGAATTAACCGACTGGATTAATACTGTTCATTCCGAAACAAAACTTGTTAATACAGATTTCAGACCTGTTCCGTTAAGATTTTATTATTTTGATTCTTCACAGCCAAACAGAATTTTGCCGTTATTATCTCCCGGCGGTGGTTTGAATAAAAAAATACAACCCGAAAAGAAACAATACGGCCGCAAAAAAACTCCTCAAAGAAGCGTTGTCAAAGATGTAATAAGAAATCTTCATGACCAAAATATGCTTCCTGCAATTTATTTTACTTTTTCACGCAAAAAGTGTGATGAACAAATGGAAAGATGTGCTAATTTATGTTTAGTTACTCCTGATGAACAAAAACAAATAAAAGAGATTGTTGATGAATATTTAATTGATAATTACTATTTGGCGAAAAATAAACATTTAGATTATTTATATTGTGGTGTTGCTTCTCACCACGCAGGACTTCTTCCTGCTTGGAAAGTTTTAGTAGAAAAGTTATTCCAAAAAGGATTAATTAAAGTTGTATTTGCAACAGAAACACTTGCCGCAGGTATTAATATGCCTGCACGTTCTACTGTTATAAGTTCTATAAGTAAACGAACCGACAGCGGACACAGAATGCTTACGGCAAGTGAATTCTTGCAAATGTCAGGTCGTGCAGGTCGTAGAGGAATGGATGAAGTCGGTTATGTTACCATAATCGGAACACCATTTCAGTCTCCAGATGAAGTAAGAGATTTGGTAATCAGTGATGCAAACCCTCTTGAAAGCAGATTTACTCCAAGATATTCTATGGTTTTAAACTTGCTTCAAAGATTTAATTTGGATGAAGCAAATCAGCTTATTCTAAAAAGTTTTGGATATTTTTCATCTTCATCGAGACTTACTCCGCTTTTAGAACAGAAAGAACATTTTGTTTCTAATATTGAAAGAATTAATGATTTTAAGTGTTATAAAAAATTAACAAATCAAGATTTGATTGAATACAACAAAGTTCGTAGCATCTATGTTCAAAACAGAGAAACATTCAAGAAAATAAAAAAACAAGAAGCAAAAGCAAAGAGAGCATTATCTGAAGATGCTATCAAATTCGGAGATGAAACTAGAGCCATGCTTCATAAAATGCAGGGGTATCCATGTGATGCATGCAAATTGTATAAAAAACATATGAAAGATATAGAAATCTTAGAAAGATATACTTCTCGTTTGCATAAATTAGATAAAGAAATTGAAAAACAAAAAGATATATTTTGGAATAATTTTATGGCAAACAGAGCTGTTTTGATTGAGTTTGGATATTTAAAAGATGATTATCCTACTGAAATCGGCAAAACTGTTTCTCAAATTAGAGCAGAAAATGAGTTGTTTTTAGCAGAGATTATATTTTCTGATATCTTAAATGAGTTGTCTCCTGCCGAATTGGCATCTGTTATTTGTGCTGTTACTACAGAAGAATTAAGAACAGAAAATTATTCTGTTCTTCCTCTTTCTAATAAAGTAAGAAAAGTTATTAATAAAATACGTGATATAAGAAAAAAAATTGATAGAGTTCAGAAAGAACATGGCGTTGAAACTGTCATGAATATAAATCCGTATTATTCACCATTGATTGAAATGTGGGTTAACGGTGCAGAATGGGATAGTATTGTAGACGAAACAGATAAAGGCGAAGGAGATATAGTTCGTGTATTTAAAAGAACTATCGATGTATTGAGACAATTATGTACTGTCGATAACGTTCCTCAAGAAGTTGTTTTTACAGCAAGAGAAGCTATTGATTTGATTAATCGTGAACCGATAGATGTTGATTAATATTGCTTTTTGAGTTTTTGTAACGATATATTACAAAGCTAAATTTCATGTATCAATAAATTTTGTCTAAAATACTTTATATACATGTGTTAGTGTAGTAAGGGAAATAAATTTTATGGCAATTCAAGCAATCAATCAAGCAACTCAAATGCCAAAAGCTAATGCCCAACAAAATGTCAATTTTAATGGGATATTAGATAGTAAAGCATTTGAAGCAGTTGCAGAATTTGCAGGAAAGAACTCGGCAACTTTTAATGCTGCTTCTTCATTGTTAATGGCAGGTGTCTTAAGACCTGCAGCAATTATGGCTTTACCTGCAAAAGACGAACAAGAACAAAAGAACAAAGGTATTGCAGCAGCTCACGCTATTGCATCAGGCTTAATCGGTTTTGCAATTACTTCAACAGTTATGAAACCTATTTCAGCTGGTTTAGGTAAAGTGATGGGAAATACTGAAAAGTATTTACCAAAATTACATGAGAAAATGCAAAGCAATCCTTTACTAGAAAAAAATGTTAAAAAAGTAATGCAATTTGGTCCTGATATTATTCTTGCTGTACCAAGAGCTTTGTTAACTTCAAAATTATCTCACGTTGTTGAAGGTGTATTATTCGGTAAGAAAAAGAAAGCAGCAAAAGCTGAAGCAGCTGCTCCTCAACAAACAGCTCAACCAGTTCAACAAGCTCAATCTGAACGTCCGGTTTTAGATAGTTTCAAAGGAGGTAACAAATAATGAATATTTCACCTATTACAAGTGCATCTCCTAAATCAAATGTTAATTTCAACGGTATAATGGATAAAATGGCTGAAGGCATTGCTCAAGGTTATTCAAAAGTTGGTAATACTGATACTTTCTGTAAAGCAATGGATAAAATCGGCGGTAGTGATAAATTGATGCTTCACTTATCAACTGCAAGTTCAGCTGTTACATCTGGTTTATACATTTACAAAAACTTAACTGATAAAAAGAAAACTAAAAACGAAAAAATTACTTCAGCTTTAAACCAAGCTCTTACATTCGGTATATCAACAGCATTAAGCTATGGTGTATCAAGTGCATTAGGTAAAGCTTCTAAGAGTCTATGTGGTAAATTCGGTGAAGCTGTTGCAAAACGCGGTTACGATCAAAAGAAAGTTGATATGTTAAAAGACGGAGCTAAAAACGCAATTGACTTAGTTGTTTGCTCTTCAATCAACAGATTCGTAGTTCCGGTTGCAGTTACTCCTGTTGCTAATAAATTAGGTGCTAAACTTTGCAACTTCTTAAACGCTAGAGATGCAGCAAAAGCTGCTAAAGCTCAATAGATATAAAAACTAAACTTATTACACATACACAAACAAAAAGAGAGCCGGTTAAATAATCGGTTCTTTTTTTTGTTTGATTATATTTAAAATTTCATATATTTCTTTTAAATCTTCACTTACCATTAATTTTGAGCGAAGTTTTGTTGCTTGATGAATCTTACTTATATAGTAAGGATAAAATTTTCTCATAAATTTTATTCCTGTATTTTCGCCGCGCAACTCAATTTCATAATTTAAATGTGCAATTGCCTGTTCTATTTTTTCTTCAATCGTCGGAAGAGGAAGTTTCTCTCCTGTTTTAAAATAATGTTCTATTCTGTATATTAAACTTAAATCACCAAGAGTACCTCTACCTATGGCTACGCCATCTGCTTTTGATTTCGCAAGACACTCTTCTGCCGTTTCTATTGAATTTACATCTCCGTTTGCAAAAACAGGAACGTCTACATTATCTTTCAATAATCTTATTTTTTCCCAATCGGCATTACCTGAATACATTTGTGAGCGGGTTCTTCCGTGAATTGTTATAAAATCTGCTCCGGCTTCTTGCATTTTTTGCCCAAATTCTACATAATTTAATTCTTCAAATGTATATCCGAGTCTGAATTTAACGCTTAAAGGAACGTTGATTACTTCTTTTATTGCTTTTACAATATCCGTTGCGAGTTGTGGATTTTTCATTAATGCACAACCGTCTTGACCTTTTACAACTTTATTTACAGGACAGCCCATATTTATATCTATCATATCTGCAAATTGTTCAAGATATTTTGCTGCATCTGCCATCATTTGAGGTTTGTGTCCGCTTATTTGATATGAAACAGGACTGCTTTTTTCATTTTTCTTTTCTATAACGTTGCCTTTAACTTGTCTCAAAAATTCTGAGCTTATCATTTCTGTTGTAAGCAAGGAATCTTTTGTGTATTTTCGGATTAAATCTCTCATCATAAAATCAGTAATCCCTGCCATTGGAGCCAGGGATACTTTTGTTTTTATTAGTTCTTTGACTTTATCTTTATTACTAACTGTCATAGCCTTTTAAATCAATTATTCTTGATACTGCATATTCTTTGTATTCATCGTTTTCTTTTGTTTCTTTTACAAATTTCTTGTAGTATGTTAATGCTTGCGGATATTCTGATTTTGTATCATATATTATTGCAATTAAGTAGTTTGCAACTACAAGAGCAGGATTATTTACATATGATTTTTTATATTCTTCAATAGCTAAATCATATTTCTTTTGAGTATCATATATTAGACCTCGGTAATAATGTGCATAGGCATTATTTGGATCTTCTGTTAATACTTGGCTTATTAATTTTAATGCTTCTTCGTGTTGATTAGCATTATATTTTTCAATAACTTTATTAATTAAAGTAATATTGTTTTGTTCTATTACAGAAGCAAGTAATTCTTTTGCTTTTTCGCTTCTTGAATTATATTTTATTGCATCTTGTAAGTATATTTTTGCTGATGTCCAATTTTCTAATTCTGTATATAGCACACCTATATAGTAAGCTATATCAGAGTTATTTGGACTATATTCAAGGGCTTTTTTATAATATTCAAGAGCTTGATTTATGTTGTTTAAACTTTTATAGCAAGCTGCAATTGCCATTGTTGTTTCCATAGATTCAGGTTTGATATCCAAATATATATCCAAAGCTTTTTGATATTCGTTATTATTAAAGTACTCACTTGCTTGTATATATTTTTGATTATTAACATCTTGGCTTATTTCTGAAAGTCTTGCTTGTATTTGTTGATTACCCGGATATTTTTGTCTTGCTGCCATTAATGTACTTATTGAATCTGCGTCATTTTTGTTTTGAGCTTGCGCAAGAGCTAAATTAATATATATTTCAGGGTTATCTTCATATTTTAAGATTTCTTTGTAATAAGTTATTGCTTTTCCTGCATTATCAGTTGCATGCAGTTCTTTTGCATAATTATATAATGTTTCTAAAGCTGATTTTGTAGGTGGTGTTTTATTAGATGAAATTGTCATTAGTAATTCTGATGGTGACATTACATCTGAATTTATAGTTATAAGTCCATATTGCGCATTTTTATTGTTTTCGTTTAATTCCAAGGCTTGTTTATAGTATTCTCCGGCTTTAAGTTTATTTTTACTTTTTACGTATAAATCACCTACAAGGCAATATGTTTCAGAGTTGCTTGGATTTATTTTTAATGCTTTAGTAAAATATTCTATAGCTCTGTTTGTATTATTTAAATCTAAATAGTAAGTTCCAAATTTTCTAAGTACAATTTCATTATTTGGACTCATGTTTTCAGCTTTTTTGTAATAGTTCAAAGCTTCTTTATCTTTGGCTTGTTTATGTAAAACATTAGCTAAATTCAATACTGCATTTAAGCTGTTTGGATTATCTTGAACTTTCTTGCTATATAGTTTTTCTAAATTTATTAAAATATATTTAGGGTTTATTGCTGTTTCAAGCGCTTTGTTAAATTCGCTGATTGCTAAATCTTCTTGGTTAGTTTTCATTAGCATTTGAGCGTAGCTGTTGTGAATACCTGAATCATTCGGAGCTGCTTTTAATGCATAACTATAAAATTCGCCTGCTCTTTTGAAATTTCCTGTTCTGCTTTTTATGATATCTGCAATATTTCTATTTGCATTTTTAATTATATTGTTATCTCCAATTAAAGATGCTCTGTAAAATTCATATGCAGCTGCAGCATAATCATTTAATCCGTTATTTCTTATTTCATCAGCTTTTCTATATCTTGAATATGATGATTTATCAAAATTTGTCAATTCAAAACATTTTTCTAAATTGTTTTTAACATCAGTTATTGTTTGAGGAGATGTTTGGGTTCCATTTGTGTATACTTCCATATAGAACAGTGCTGCTCTGTAGTCATTTGCGGCTTTATCGTAATCTTTTAATACATTAAAATAATATGTTGCTCGGTCTAAGTGAGAATTTATTAAGCCAATTCTTGCAGAATTATCTAAATAATTTATTCTCATCGCTTTTTGGTATTCGCCTATAGCATTAGTATATCTGCACTGTTTGTAATATTGTTCAGCCAAGTTGTAGTGTTCAGCAAATGTTCCGTCTGCATACGCCATTGGCATAAATATTAATATACTTATAATTGTTATTAGTAGTTTCTTCATAAAATTTGAGCTCCTTATTTATATTCATAATTGTATTATAAGCATAAGAGGATTTATATAGTTTTGTTGGCTATTTGTATTTTTTGTAAACTAATGTAACAAATTTGTTAATTTCTGAAATCGAAAACTTCTGTTTGTTTTTATATAATTGTAGTAGTAAACGAGGTGTTTCATGACAGCGTACAGTGCGGTAGCAGCTGCATATATGAATGCTAAATTAGGTGCATTAACTGCAAAGAGCAGAATGATGGATCTAATGGGTCAGCAAACAAAATTAACCGAACAAGTTGCTTACATTGGTAAGTTAGCTGAAAATGGTCGTGTTGAAATTCGTACTGATGCTAAAAGACAAGTTAAAGAAGCTGAACAAAAAGGTCAGCCTATTAGTATGAATGATGCTGAGTTTACTGATTATCAAGTTATTGGTGATGAAGAATTTGATTTCTTGTCGGTAAATGGTGATTATGATGATGCTATGGGTCAGGTTGATGATTGGAAACAGGATCTTATGGCAGATGTAGCTGTAGAAGAAAACAAGATTAAACAACAATTAGAACAAGCTAATATTGAATATTCTCAATTCAATTCTCAAGCGGAAGCTTGGCAGGCTCAATTACAAGCTGATGAACAAGAATTCCATGGTTCTTATGGTTATACAGACTAATAGTTATTTTTTATTTCATACAAAATTTAAAATCAGAGGCGAAAGCCTCTTTTTTTTGTTATAATTTTCTTATGTTATTAAATGGCCAAAATCTCGGTGCATTTATAGTCCCTACAGGTATTGGAGCATCTATCGGCGGATTTGCTGGTGATGCAAGTTGCTATGCTAGAATGTTTTCTAAATCATCAAACTTAATTGTTAATCCTAATGTCGTAAATGCCGGCTGTTTTTCAGGTATTAATGAGAAAATGTTTTATGTAGAAGGTTATTCTTTAGATAGTTTTTTTAAAAAAGAAATTTCGCTTTCACCATCTAAAAATAATAAAATATGCGTTATTTTTGATTGTGCTATCCCTCAAAATGTTTTGAACATACATATAAATACAATTAATGCAGTTAAAACTGTTTACGGAATTAATGTACATGATTATGTTTTAACTGATGAGGAAGTTGGTGTAAGATTTTTTGTTAATGATAGTGGGGTTTCTACGGGTTGCGTTGATAATATTAAAACTTTGAAAACTGCTGCAGAAGAACTTTTAAATCGAGGTTGTGATGCAATTGCAATTTGTTGTTTATTTGATGACAGTAATGATGAAAACTATGCTCATAATGGAGGTGTTGATCCTATTGGCGGAGTTGAAGCTATAATTTCTCATTATATTTCTAAAGAATTCAATGTCCCTTGTGCTCATTCTCCTGCTTTTTGTGATTATCAAATATATTCTGATATTGTTGATAAACGTGCGTCTGCAGAATATATTACTCCTACTTTTTTACCGTGTATTCTTTTAGGCTTGGATAATGCACCTAAAATGAAGCCTTATTCAAAAGAATATATTTGTCTTGATAATTTGGATTATTTAGTTATGCCATTTAATGCGTTAGGTTGTGTTCCTGTGTTTGAAGCTTTAAAAAATAATATTAAAATATTTGCAGTTAGAGAAAATGTTACAGTTTTAAATATTACATGCGATAAACTGTTCCAAAATAGTGGTATAATTGTATTAGATACTTATTTTGATGTATTGGAGCAAATTAAAAATTTATGAAAATATTCGGGTTAAAGTTTAAGGGTATTTCTCAGGCAGAAGTCGTTATTGCTTTAGTAATAATGAGTTTAGTTATTCTCGCTTCTAAAAATATTACAGAAAGTAAGTTTAATTATGCAAAAAGAGTAAGAGCTTATGCTGCTTGGAATAATGTTTCCAAATTAGCTGGTGCAGCCTTGAGTGATGGTGTTCTTATAGAAGATTCTTATAATTATAAAATGATATCTCCGGTTTATAAAACCACGGAATCTGGGTCATATCTGCCTGATGTATTGAATATAGCAGGTACTCCAGCACTCCATATTAATGGTGGTTTTTATGATAGATTAGTTGAACATTCTAATCTTATTGAAAGTGAAGGAGGGGATACATTTACTTGTAATAATTGCGGAACTAGAGGTTTTTTTACTATTAGTGGAGCTTTTAAACCAACATTATATTTATCTAACGGTATGACTGTGTTTATTTCACCTCAAGCTTATTCTTTTGGAATGAAAGAGGTTGCTCTTACTAATATTGTGACTGATAATTTTAAAAAGGACTTAAAGTGTTTAAATGGTTTGACTTCGGATGTTACAAGTGATGGTAATTGTAACCGAGTTACTGAAATAACCGGTTTTTGTTCCCCTATTGAATCAAAAACCGCACCTATTGCACCTTGGTCTACCGACTATAATAATGCCAATATTACCTCTTATTTTAAAGGAATTGCAGAATGCCCTGCTTGTTCAAATAAAGATCAAACTGTTAAACGGTACTCAGCGGTTCCTATCTTTGAATATTTTCATGTTCTGTTTAAGAGTTTAAAAGTTACTTCCAATTGTACAGCAAAGAGTGAGACATTTTTAAATGAAGCTTTTTCAAGATTTTTGGCTGGAAGTTATTACGTAGTTTTTGTTGATTCAGATGGACCTCGTTCTGGGTCTAATACCTTAAATGATGATGTTTTTGAATTTTATGTATTGTTAAACGGGGAAGTTTTGCCGATTTCTACAAAAATGAGAACAGGAGATTATTTACTGGCTAATTTATATAAAACTACCAGTACTGGTGTTCGTTCTATTGTTGCCTCAGGGACTGGAGTTCCTTTACCTAAGGCAATGTGTAATAAAAAATTTACCGGAACGACTCTTTATTCATATTTTAGTACTAATTTTATTCCTATTCGTGATTATTGTCCTACCTCTCCTATTGAGTGTCCTGCTGATGCTGCGGAATGTGATTACATTCCACTCAGAGCAAATGTTTCTGTTCGTGGAAAATCTAAAAATTAATAACTATAGTATATCAAGCGGGTCAACATCCACTGCTAACTTTATGTCTTTTGGTATTGTCATTTGAGATATAAATTTATTTATGAAAGAATGACCTTTTTCTTCAAGTTTGTTTTTTATTATTATTTGGTATCTGAATTTACCGTTTATTCTTCCAATTACGCATTCTGTCGGGCCTAAAACTTCTAATTTTTCTTTTATACCATATTTATCAACAAGAATTCTTAATCTCATTGCAATTTCCATTGCTGATTTTTCTGTTCTGAATTGGTTTTCTGAACTCAAAATAAGTCTAATAATTTTACTAAACGGAGGATAGTCGAAGTCCTCTCTTGCTTTAATTTCCGTTGCGTAAAAATCCTCATAATTCTGTTCTTTTGCACTTTCAAGGGCATAAAAATCAGGATTGTAGGTTTGAAATAAAACTTTTCCTTTAAATTCGCCTCTGCCTACACGGCCTGCAACTTGTGTTAATAATTGAAATCCTCTCTCAGGCGCTCTAAAATCAGGAAGATTAAAACTTGCATCTGCAGATATAACACCAACAAGAGTTACATTAGGATTATCAAGTCCTTTTGCAACCATTTGAGTTCCTATCAAAATATCTATTTCTTTATTTTGAAATCTGTCCAAAAGTTTAATATGTTCATTTTTTTTCGATAAACTGTCACTGTCTAATCTTTCAATTTTTTTATTAGGAAACATTTCTTTCATTAAAAGTTCCACTTTTTGAATGCCAAGCCCTGTATTATGAAGAGCATTAGAACCGCATTCCGGACATTCATCAGGGAATTGAACGGTCTCCCCGCAATAGTGACACTTAAATATCTGATCATCACTATGCCAAACAAGAGGTATTGCACAATTTTTACATTCTAATACCGTTCCACAGCTTTGGCATTGCGTAAATGTAGAATAACCGCGTCTGTTTACAAGTATTATTACTTGTTGTTTTTTTTCTAAAGTTTCTTTTATTTCTGTTTCAAGGATTTTAGAAATAGTTCCTTTATAAGAAGCTCTTTTATGCTCCTGCATATTAATAACAGAGGTTTTTGCAAGAGGAGCATTATTAAATCTGTGTTTTAACTCAAATAATGTTCCGGAATTTTTTGCTTTATAGTAACTAACTATATCAGGAGTAGCTGAACCTAAAAGTAGCGGTGCGTTATAAAATTCAGATAACTTTTCCGCAATAACTTTTGCATCATATCGTGGAGCAGGATTATTTTGCTTGTATGCGCTTTCGTGTTCTTCGTCAATAATTATTAACCCGATATTTTGCAGTGGAGCAAACACTGCAGAACGAGCTCCTGCAAGTATTTTTATTTCATTTCTGTTTAATTTTTGCCATACATCATATCTTTCACCTTCTGAAATAGAGCTGTGCCATATAGCTACATCTTGTATCCCGAATTTTTTAGTAAGTCTTTTTGTTAATTGAGAAGCAAGCGCAATTTCAGGGGCTAAAAACAGTATATTTTTACCCTTGTCCAGCGTATCTTTTATCAGCTTAAAATAAACTTCAGTTTTTCCTGATGCAGTTACGCCATGCAACAATAAAGGAAACTTATTATCTGAATTAATTTTTGCAGAAATTTTTTCATAAACTTCTTTTTGTTCCCCTGATAATTCAAATAATGGCTCAACTTCTTGTTCAAATATCTGAAGAGGATTTCTGTAAATTTCATCTGTTGAAAGTTTTATACAACCGTTTTCAATTAACTTTTTAATTGTAGCTCTTGTCGTTTTTGCTTCTTTTTCAAAAGTTATTATCTTTGTTCTGCCTTTTGTTTTTAAAAGCTCAAGAATTGAAAGTTGTCTCTTTGTGGCATTAGTTTCTGATACAAATTCAATATATTCTTCAGTTTTAGAATTATGTTCTAATAATTTTAAAGGTATAACCATATTCAAAACAGTTATTAAATCTGTCATATAGTAATTGGCAACCCATTCAATTAATTTAAGGTATTCTAAAGTGAATAATTGAGTTTCATCAATTATTTTATTAATCTTTTTTGCTTTTATTTCTTCTGGTAAGTAATCAGAAAATCCTACAACAAAAGCATTTATAAGCCCCTGTCTGCCGAACGGCACCAAAACCACCTGACCAATTTTAATTATTTCTTTTAATTCGTCAGGGATTATATAGGAAAAAGTTTTTACACCCAAGCCTTTAATATTTACAAGAACAAGGGCGTATTTACTGTTCAAATTATTCTTCCTCTGTCATAAATTCTTTTTTAGCTTCTTCAATAGCTTCTGAAAGTAAATCAAGATTTTCAGGAGAACATGTTACACCTTTTTTTGTAGGTAACCAATTTGCACCATCATCAGTTGTGTAATAAATTCTCATATCTAAATAACTTTTACCTTTATATTCATTTATTGATATTTGTAATTGTTCTGTTGCACTTCTTGGTACAGTTGCTATTATTTTTGGTTCTGCCATGATTTTATCTCCTTTTTTTTGATTGTATCACGAATAGTTATAAAGTTTCTAAATATTTAAAAATTTTAAAAACAGGTTCTTCTAAATCTTCTATAGGTATTTCCTCACTTAATTCAAGCGTTATTGTCGGAATATTTCTTTCTTTACCGCAATAGGTTCCGAAACTTCCGGGTGTTGGATATCCTATATCTTCTTCAACCGGATAATTTATAAATTCTGAACATTTTACTGCAATTTCATTTGCATCTCCGTCGTAATTTACTACGCAATATGGAGAATGAAGTGTTAAAATAGCTTTTGGTTTGTATTTTTCCAAAATATTTAAAACAAATTTTGTTTCAATTTCACTGGCAGCTTCTTCTCCGCCGTAATATTGTTTATCCTCTGATTTAATCCAGTTATTTGTCGGAAAATTTCTGTTCAAATCAACGTTATTTGCGTTCTGTCTTGTATTTAAATCTCTTCCGTCAGGATTTAGGCAAGGGATAAATAATAATTTGCTTGAATTATTTTTTAAATATTCATTTATAAGTATTTCACCCTGTGGCTCATCACCATGAAAAACACCAATTACAAGTATATTCTTGTAATTATCATCTCCCAGTAATTCAATTTTATTATTATTTTTTGATATTGTATGTTCTAAAATTTTCATTATTCAAATAATGCATTTATAAAATCTTGAGTATTAAAATCTTTTAAATCTTCCATTTTTTCACCGATACCTACAAGTTTTACAGGAAGCTTAAGTTCTTTTGCTACTGACAGAATAATTGCGCCTTTAGCTGAACCGTCAAGTTTTGTCAGTGCAACAGAAGTTAAATTTACGGCTTCTGTGAATACTTCTGCCTGAGAAATACCATTTTGACCTGTATTTGCATCAAGAACAAGCATTGTCTCTCTCAATGTCTCCGGAGCATTTTTATCTAAAACAGTTTTGATTTTGGTTAATTCTTCCATTAAATTAAATTTGTTTTGAAGTCGTCCTGCGGTATCAATTAAAAGAACATCAAAATGCTCATTTTTGGCTTTTTGTATTGCTTCATACACAACTGATGCAGGATCAGCTTTATCGTGTCTTATAATTTCTGCACCTGCTCTTTTACTCCAAATATCCAGCTGTTCTTCCGCAGCAGCTCTAAATGTATCTGCAGCAGCGACGATTACGCGTTTACCTTTGCTTTTAAAATTATAAGCTAATTTTCCGATAAGAGTAGTTTTGCCTACACCGTTTACACCGCATATAAAATACGTATTCAGTTCATTTTCTTTATAATTTAATTCTGTTGAACCCGCATCATTTAAAACTTTTTCAAATTCATCCTTTAAATATTGTTTTACAACAGAAGGTTTAATTTTGTCTTGATTTCTTAATTTATCAACAAGTTCTGAAGCATAATTTACGCCTAAATCAGCACTTATTAATAAATCTTCCATATCATCAAGGACAAATTCTGAAAACTCTTCTTCTTCCGCAATATTATCAACAACACTTGAAACAAGTTTTTTTGTAGTGTTTGTTACTGCTTCTTTTATTGTTTTTATACTGTTAGAAAAAAATCCAAACATCTATTTTATTTCTTCTTTTCTTACTACTTTAGCTAAAATTCCGTTTACAAATGAAGCTGAATCTTCTGTTGAATATTTTTTTGCAAGTTCTATTGCTTCATCTATTACAACTTTCATTGGTGCTTCTTTAATGTAAAGCATTTCAATTATTGCAATTCTTAGTATGTCCTTGTCAATTTTTACAAGTCTTGATATATCCCATCCTTTTGAACACTCTTGAATTGTTGCATCAATTTCTTTGCTGTATGTTTTATACTTATCAACAATTTTCTTTATATAATCTTTTACATCAGATTGGCATTCTAATGTTGCCATTTCTGCAATTTCAAGAGCTAGCATTGCTTTTTCCGCAATATTTAACATTTCTTCTATTCTTCCTGAAAAATCTGATGTCAAAGGTACAGGAATATTACTTACTTCTATTGGTCTTGAAAGATTATCAGGATGTTCTGTTTCAACTTCATCAACAAATTCTTTCATCTCTAAAAGACTTCCAACTGTTAATTGTAAACTTTCAGATGAATTATTCGTTAAAATTCTTACCGATTTTAATAACATTTCATCAACATCTTTTGAAGTATATTCAGATATCTTTTTATCAAATTGTGAAAACAATATTAATGTTAATTCTCTCGCCGCTCTTCTTGCTTGCATGGTTTACCTCTTTTTCTTTATATTTTAATGCTATCATAAAAATTTTTTTATGATAATATTTAATTAAGTTTAAAGTAATTAGTGTTTATTTTATGAAAGGTGAATTATTTATGAAAAGAGCAATCGTAGTTGTAATTGATTCTATGGGTATAGGTGCAATGCCTGATTGTAAAGATTTTGGTGATATTCCGGAATGTAATACATTAAAAAATGTTTGCAAATTTAATCATGGTTTAAAAGCTCCAAATTTAGCTAAATTAGGTTTAGGAAATATTCAAGATTTTGAAGGTATTGAAAAAGTTTCAAATCCTATCGGTCAATACGGTACAATGAAAGAAAAATCTAATGGTAAAGATACAACAACAGGTCACTGGGAAATGGCAGGTATTGTTCTTGAAGAAGCTTTTAAAACATTTACAAATACAGGTTTTCCTCAAGAAATTGTTGAAGAATTTATCAAAAGAACAAATTGCGGCGGAATTTTAGCAAACAAAGCTGCAAGCGGTACAGCAGTTATTGCTGAATATAATGATGAACATCAAAAAACAAAATATCCTATTGTTTATACAAGTGCTGACAGTGTATTCCAAATTGCTGTTGATACAGATTTAATTCCGTTAGATACTTTATATGACTGGTGTAAAATCGCAAGAAAAATGTTTGATGATATCGGAGTTACTGTTTCTCGTGTTATTGCAAGACCTTATCACGTTGTTGACGGTGTTCCTACTCGTATTGGTAAAGACAGACGTGATTATGTTTTAGCACCTGACCAAGATACAATTTTAACTGATGTTGAAGCTAATAACGGTACAGTTATTGCTATCGGTAAAATCGAAGATATCTTCTGTAAACAAGGCGTTACTCACGCTATTCACACAGGTTCTAACACAGAAGGTTTAGAATTAACTCTAAAAGCAATTAACAATACTTTAGATTTAAAATCAATAGAATATAAAGCTGTTCCAAACGCTGATAAATCATTCATATTTACAAATCTTGTAGATACCGATATGTTATACGGACACAGAAATGATGCAGCAGGCTACGGTAAAGCAATAGAAGAAATTGATACTTATATTCCAAAATTCATTGAAGCAATGAACGACGAAGATTATTTGGTTATAACAGCAGATCACGGTTGTGACCCAACAGTTCCGGGAACTGACCATACCCGTGAATATGTTCCAATTCTTATTTACAGCAAACAATTAGAGCCTAAAGATTTAGGTATGATTGAAGGTTTTGATTCAATTGCTAAATTTATAAAAGAATGGATATTTTAATTTGTTTGTTTTATCATAATGTTGTAGTGATAAAACACTATTAGTTAATACAAAAAAAGGAGAGACAAATGAACGTAAAAGTTGAAGACGGTTGCATAGCATGCGGCGCTTGCGAAGCAGTTTGTGGCGAAGTATTTTCAGTAGAAGATGTTGCTAAAGTTAATCAAGCTAACGTAGCAGCAAATGAAGATGCAGTTAAAGAAGCTGCTGAATCTTGCCCAGTTGGAGCTATTGTTATCGAATAGTTAACAATTATAATCAAAAGAAAACCGGAATTAATAAATTCCGGTTTTCTTTTTTTTATTTATAAAATAAATTTTATTTTAAAGCGTCTGCACCTGAAACAATTTCAACAAGTTCCTGAGTAATAGCCCATTGACGTGCTTTGTTGTAGTCAATTGTTAATACTCTTATCATATCTTCAGCATTATTTGATGCGGCTGACATAGCTGTCATTCTTGAAGCAAGTTCACTTGCTTGTGCTTCAAGTAATGCTTGGAATAATAAATTAGTTATATACATTGGCACAATCTTTTGCAAAATAGATTGCTCACTAGGTTCAAATACCATTAGAGGGTTAATTCTATGTTCTTCTCCATCCCCTTCAGCTTTAATAGCTTCAGCATCTAATGGTAATAATGTCCAGTTTTCTACTCTATAAGACATCATATTTTTGAATTTTGTTGTAATAATTTCAATTTTGTCAATTTTCTTATCTACATAGTATTGAGCAATGTCCTCTGCTATCAAATTTGAACCTGAAGCTGTTACATTATTAATTTCATCTACATAGGTTTTTGCAATTTCAAAATCATAATAATCGTCATTAAGTTTTCTCTTTAATGCGCTTATGCCTTTTTGACCAACAACAAATAAATGAGATTTAATACCTTTTTCATTATATTGTTTTATAGTACTTAAAGTATTTCTTATGATATTGGCATTGTATGCACCTGCCAAACCTTTATTTGATGTGATAACAAGAATCCCAACCGAATCAACCGGACGTTTTGTTAATAATGCAGGGTAATTTTCAATAGCAGATTTTAAGTTTAAATCTCCGCTAATACCATTACCACATGCATTTAACATTTTCTTGAAAACATCAACAAGCATTGTAGCAAATGGTCTTGCTGACTTTACTGTTGCTTCAGCTTTTTTAATCTTAGCAGCAGCAACCATTTTCATTGCTCTTGTTATCTTTTTAGTGCTTTCAACACTCTGTATTCTGTTTTTTATGTCTTTTAAATTTGCCATTTTTTATTTTCCATTAAGTTATTTAACAAATGTATTTTTGAATGCTTCAAGATTTTTAGTTAAATCTTTCTTATCATCATCTGTTAAAGCTTCACCTCTGTTTAATTTTTCA
>CADCPD010000196.1 GCA_902803265.1 uncultured bacterium
CCTCTGATTTTTAGTTTTTTAACTAATTCTCTGTATCCATCCAAATTTTTATCTTTTAGATAAGATAATAATCTTTTTCTTTTACCTACTAACATCAAAAGACCTCTTTTTGTAGCGAAATCTTTTTTATTTAATTTCATATGTTCAGTAAGTTCAATAATTTTTTGGCTCATCATTGCAATTTGAACGCTTGCTGAACCAGTATCTTTAGCATCTTTACCATATTTTTTTATGATTGTTGATTTGTTTTTTAAGTTGATTGTCATTTCAAAACTTCCTTTTTTTATTTGTATCACTGTAATTATGATATAAAAAAAAAGAAAAAAATCAACACATGAGATTAAAAATACTTAACAAAAGCTTTTTATTGAACAAAAATACTTAAGCACATTGCTGTTCTTTGAGCAGAGCAATACTCATCTGTAAAAGATTCTAATCTGCGTAATTCAACATCTCTTGCTTTTTCTTTATCTTTTTTAACGATAGTAGATTCTTCAAAAGCTTCTTGGCGATGTTCTTTTTCTGTTATAGAACTTGTGTATAATCTTGTTTTATTTTTATCGTGTAAATTGATTTGTTTAGCTTTATAATAATCTTTTTTAGCTTCGGCAAAAACTTTTCTTTGTTCTTCTAATCTTGTAAACAAAGATTTAGCTCTTGATTCTTGATCTGCAACAATCTTTGCTTTTTTTGCAGCTTCTTCTTTTTTTGCAGCTTCTATAGGATTTGTTATAGAAATTGAACCTGATGCAAAGTTATCATTTGTTGATGAAAAGAATGTTGAAACCATGTTAATATATCCTCAATATCTCTCGTATTTATATAAAAAATTTTTCTTAAAAAAAATTGCCTTTTTATAGTATTATATTTGTATGATAGAACGTTATACACGAGAAAAAATGAAGAAAATTTGGGATATTCAGACTCGTTTTGAATACTACCTAAAGGTTGAAATTGCAGTCTGCAAAGCTTGTTCCGAGCTTGGGTACATGTCTGTTAATGATTATGAACAAATTTCTAAGCTTGCAAAATTTGACTTAACAAAAGTTAACATGATTGAAAACGAGATAAAACATGACTTTCTGGCATTTTTGACAAATGTAAATGAAAACTTAGGTGAATATGCAAAATTTATGCATAAAGGTTTAACAAGTTCGGATGTTATTGATACAGCTTTTGCTCTTCAAATTAAGGAAAGCTCTGATATAATTTTTGAAGACTTGAATAAGCTTATAAAAATTTTAAAAGAAAAGGCGCTTGTTTATAAAAATACAGTTTGTATCGGTAGAACTCACGGTGTTCACGCTGAAGTTATGACTTTTGGGTTAAAACTTTTAAACTGGCTGGATATTGTTGAAAGAGTAAAATCAAATCTTGAAAATGCAGCTGAAAATGCAAGAGTCGGACAGATTTCAGGTCCTGTAGGAACATACAGTAACGTTGATTACAGAATTGAAGAATTAGTATGTAATGAACTTGGTTTAAAACCGGCTAAGATATCTACACAAATTATTCAAAGGGATATTCACGCATCATATATGCAAAATTTGGCATTAATTGCAACAGTAATAGAGCAATTTGCAACAGAAATAAGACATATGCAGCGAACAGAAATCAGAGAACTTGAAGAAGGTTTTTCTTCAAAACAAAAAGGCTCATCAGCAATGCCTCACAAGAAAAACCCGATAACTTGTGAAAACTTGTGCGGTTTGGCAAGAATTGTAAAAGGAAATTCAGTTACAGCGCTAGAAAATGTTGTTTTGTGGGACGAAAGAGATATTTCTCACAGTTCCGCAGAAAGAATTATTTTCCCTGACAGTCTTATTTTGATAGATTTTATGTTAAACAGATTTATTAATTTAATAGAAAATTTAAAAGTTAATGAAAAAAATATGCTAAAAAATGCAAATTCTTTTGGAGGAATAGTCTTTTCTCAAAAAGTACTTTTAACGTTGACAGAAAAAGGCTTAACAAGAGAAGATGCGTATAGATTAATTCAAAGAAATGCTCTTGATGCGTTTGACAATGACGGAAACTTTAAAGAAAACTTATTAAACGATAACGAAATAACAAAACACTTAACAAAAGAAGAAATAGAAGCCTGCTTTAATTTTGATGATTATTTAAAAAATATAGAGGTTATATTTAGTCGTTTTTAAATCTTATCAACAATTTTAAGAGGACTATAACTTCCATCATTTTTCAAAATTTTCACCTTTATTTTAGATATATCTGAATTTAAAAATTCTTCAGTATACACTTCAGTTTTAAATAATCCTCTTAAACCAACAGGATTAACCGATATTATATCTATATCAGGATATATTTTATTTATGTAATATGACATTTGTTTCCAATTATCAATAAGATTTGTTGCATCGGAATCATGTCCTGTGTGTAAAGACTTCGCATGTCCTAAAGAACAATCTGCCCCAACTAGAAATATTCTTTTTGGCATTGTCCATAGCGCATATGACATTGCAGAAAAAATCACACTGCAAAAATCCGGTAACGGAGTTAAGTCAATATCAAAATTAAAACTATTTTCAGTCATATAACGATAAATTTTATAATCTTTTGCATTTGCGGTATTAGTCATAGGTTGACGATTGCCAACAAATTTTATACAATCATTTCCACGATATTCTATAAAGTCTTTTTGTAATATTCCATTAGAAATAGTTCTTACATCCTGACAAAAAATTGCATCAAATTTTATTTTATTTGATTTATAAGCATTATTAACACCTATGTAATAAACATTTTCTAAGGGGTAAAAATAGTCAAAAGACGGCCCTGTTGCACAAACTACAACATCTCTTCCATAGTTTAAATATCTTTTATCCGAAAAAGCCACTTTATGCAGCTCTGCACATTGTATTGCCATAGTTATATATTGCTGAGTTGTGTATTTAACATTTTCTTCGGGAACTCTGTAATATGTTAAATAATCTAATATTTCATTTAAAATTTTATCTGTTTCGTATTCTTTCATAACTACTATCCTTTATATTTTTCATATAAAACTTGTGCCGTTTCAAATTCTTCAAGAGTATTTATGTCTAGGATAGGTGATTTTTCATCAAAAAGATAGGGTTTTCTGCCTATTTGATAAAAAGCTTCCTCTAAAAATTCTCTTTTCATAATAGATGCAGCCCATGTTGCTTCATATATGGGATGAAGCTCTTGACTAATTTTTGCCCAATATCCAAACATAAAGTTAATAGGATTTCCATGTTCATCTAATAAATGATGATTAATCCTTTTCACTACAGTCAATGAATCGTAGCTTTCATCTAAATTGTTCCAAATATCTTTTATTGCCTTAAAATTATCAAATAAAGGTTGAGTTACTTGTACCCACATAACATCAAAATCTTTTGGTATTGGTTTTATAACAGATTTTACAATTTGAGGTTCTTTTGCAGTTGGTTTTGTTAAAGCCAAATCTCTTAAATGAAAATTGAATCCATACTCTTTACAAAGGTCGTTTACAATTGGATTTTCACTTGATACGTATATATCAGAAGGTTCAAAAACTTTTATTAATTGTTTTGCTTTTATATCAAACAGACTATCATCTTTATAAAATTTTCTTAAATTTTTATTTGGAACCCTTTCTGAATTAGTTTTTAATGGAATTGCAACTTTAATTTTCCGCATAATTGCCTCGTTTTTATAAAAATTTATGTATTAAGTTATTACCTGTTAGTATAACATGCTTATTACTTTTGTCAATAAAAATAGTAACATAAATGTTGTTTAAACTGTAGCAAAGATGTCTTAATCTTAAGTTGATAAGGTAGCAAAAATGTATATAGAAACTGATAAAAAAAAGATTGGCGAAATAATTAAAAATAAAAGAAAAATTATGGGATTAACCCAATTTGAATTAGCAGAAAAAGTTGAAGTTCACGAAAAACAAATTTCAAGAATTGAAGCAGGTATAAATTATCCTACATTTGTTACCTTTGCAAAATTATTAAATATTCTAAAACTAACTTTTGATGATTTTTCTTCAAATAGTAATCTTACGCAAAATCAAAAAATAAGTAAAATAAATCAAATAATAAACCAATCTAATGATTTTGAATTAAATATTTATTGTGAAACAATAAAGACTTTAAAAAAGAATTTATCCCAAAAAACATAAACTTGCAAAATTTCTCATCTGTAATAAAATACATGTATTAAACTGATTACTAACAGGATTTTTATATATGATAAAACTGAATTTTAAGGATAAGTTTGAAGAAATAACTGCATCTTCAAGTTTTCGTTTTGTAGTATATTTTATACTATTTACTGTTGCAATGACTTTTATTATTAGTTCTCAAAACTTCTTTTTTCAAAAAGTAGTTGAAAACGGTAATTCTAAAAAAGA
>CADCPD010000197.1 GCA_902803265.1 uncultured bacterium
GGTGAAGTGATTCTCCTATATTGCATACCTGATTTATCATCTTTTTTATGGAATTCTCTGAAACATCCGTCTCCAGGATATCCGTCAGCTGCAGACCAAACTTGGTAGCCTGCTCTGTCGTTTCTTCCCATAACTGCAACTTGTGCATCAGGTAACCAGTATGCTGAATATGTGTCATAACCTGTTAATTCACGTTTTGGTAATGGAATATATTCGATATTTCCGTAAATACCAACAACACGTCTGTGTCCTATTGAATTACCGCCTTCAATTACATGAGATTCTGTAAAGAAGTATTCAATATCATTGTTTTGTAGAGTTACTTCAATAGCAGGTCTCCATTTTTTTTCTCCGTCTTTACCTGTATATTCGTAACCTTGTCTGTATGCACATTCAGGTAACCAGCAGCCTTGTGCCTTCTTACCGAAAATTCTTTTTGTTGTATCTGAGCCAACTTTAAATTGTGCATTTAAGTTTGTATCAGTTGCAAGTAATGGAGAAAATCCGTGAGTTGCACCTGAAGTTGTAATTTCAATACATCCTAAATCTTGATATTTTTTGAAGTATTTAATTAAATTCATTTCGTATTTGTTAACGAAATCGTCTTTTAGTTTTGTAAAATGTTTATAATAGTATTCTGCCAAGTATTTTAAATGTTGTGAATGAGCAACATTTGGATCCGGATATCTTTCCAAATCTTCAGCTACAGCTTTAATTCTTGTATCAAGATATTCAGCAAAACCTTGATTTAAATGTTCATCGATAAGTTGTTCAGCTAAAATTGGTGTTATACCAACGGTTAAGTTAGCTTTAATCCCTTCATCGTATAATTCGCTGATAGCGTTTAGTAAAGGAACGTATGTTTCAGCCATACATTCATATAAGTTTTCTTCACCGAACGGCCACATACCTGCTTTTCTGTAATAGGGTAAATGACTGTGTAGCATAAAAACGAATTGTCCTAGTGACATATTGTGCCTCCGTTCTCTCTCTTTATATATTTTTACTGTTCTACACTTATATTTTCTGTAATTATAAAACAAAAAAAGAGAAATTCCAGTTATATACAAGATTATAATTCTAATAATGTTACAAAATTTAAAAAAGTTGTAGCGTTAAATTTTTTTTTGTAATAGAATTTTGTTACTCACCACCTCTGACAAGATGCGTCGTCATTAAACGCACAATGTTAAGAAAGAAGGAAAAATATGGCAAATATTAAATCCGCGAAGAAAAGAATTCTTACTGCAGAAAAAAACAGATTGCAAAATGTTGCAATGAAAACAAAAATTAAAACAGCGATGAAAAAAGCTCTTGAATTTGCTTCTGCAAAAGATGCAGATGCTTTGAAAAATGCTTTATCAAAAGTTTATCAACTTTGTGACAAAGCTGTTTCTAAAGGTGTTTTACACAAAAATACTGCAGCAAGAAAAAAATCTAGATTAACAATTGCTATTAACAAATTGTTAGCTGAATAAAATTATTTGTGTTAAAAAGAGCACCCTTTTGGGTGCTCTTTTTTGTTCTCTAAAATTTTGAATTTCTCTTTAAAAAAGTTAATTTACTATAGTTAAGAAAATGTTTTTAGTATAAAATAAGGAGTGAGTTTATAGGATAAATTTAAACAGGTTATACTGAATAAATGCAAGCAAAAGAAAAGCCGACTGTAGATTTAAAAGAATATAAAGATTTAATAGAAACTGTTGCAAAAGTTGAGTATTCTAAACTTTCTACTGCTTCTCATCTCGTGGATTATCAAGAACTTGTTAACCTAAATACTCACACTTTATACATACTTTTTAAAAATGGTAAAAATGAAGAATATAATAATGCTTATCTGTCAACGGCTATGAAGTGGGCTATCAGAAATGAAGTAAGACGTCGTTATAAATGGTATTCTTTAAAACAAAAAAGAACTGACATGGAAGCTGGGGAAGATTTGCGTCAGGCTGTATATAAATCAATTCTTTCAATAGATGAGATGGCTGACGCCGAAAATCCTACACAAATAAAGGATAGCAGTAGAAATCCGGAAGAAACTTACGAATTTTTCCAGTTAAAATCAAAAATAATGAAAGCTATGGAAACTATACCGGAAAGAGAAAAAGATTTTATTGAACAGAAATTTTTTAAAGATAAAAAATTAAGAGAGATGTCAGAGGAATATAAAATTTCTGAATCAAGAATTTCAAGAATAATACAATCGGGCTTAAACAGAATAAAAAAACAGCTCGCGTTACAGGGTATGATATAAAAATATTTAGATAAAATCTAAAAGGATATAAGAATGGCAAAAAATGAAAAAAAACGCATAAAAGTAGCATTTCCTCATATGGGAACAATTTGTATAGGCTGGGCAGCAGCTTTAAGAAAAGTTGGTGTGGAACCTTATATTCCACCATATACAAGTAAAAAAACACTTTCTTTAGGAACAAAATATTCACCTGAGGCAGTTTGTTTACCTTATAAATTAATTTTAGGTAACTTTATTGAATCAATAGAAGGTGGTGCTGATTATGTAGCAATGATAACATCTCCAGGAATATGCAGACTTGGTGAATATGGTACTAATATTCAAGAAACTTTAAAGGATTTAGGTTACAACGCGAATTATATAGAACTTTCTTTGTATGACGGAATTAAAGGGGTCTTTGATTTCTTAAAAAGATTAACCGGCAAAAATGACATTATTTTGTTTGCAAGAGTTGTTCATTTGATAATAAGAATAATATTTTTACTTGATGATTTAGATACTTTATTATCGTATTACAGAGCAAGAGAAATAACATTTGGGGAAGCTGAAAAGCATTATAAAAAAGCTTTAAGACTTGTCTCAAATATTAAAAATACCAGAATGTTGAAAGAAGTTAGAAAACGTGCCTTTAAAGAAATGGCAAAAACAGAAATTGACGAAAAAAGAGAAGTCTTATATGTTGATTTAACGGGTGAAATCTTCCTTGTTTGTGATAAATTTTCTAATCAAAATATTGAAAGAGAATTAGGTAAAATGGGTGTGCAAACAAGAAGAAGTTTGACTGTTGGCAGTTTCTTAAAAGATGCTATCATTCCTAAAATGTTTAGAAAAAAAGACGAAGAATCTCATTTGGAAAGAGCTGAAAGAATGGCAAAACCTTATCTTATGAGAGATATCGGAGGCGATGCTTTAGAATGCGTGTCTGATGTTGCATATGCCGATAAAAAAGGTAAAGATGGTATCATTCACATATCTCCGTTTACTTGTATGCCGGAAATAATGTCTCAAAATATTTTCCCTAAAATGCGCGAAGAACATGATATTCCTATTTTAAGTTTAGTTATGGATGAACAAACCGGTAAAGCGGGCTATATAACAAGACTTGAAGCTTTCGTTGATTTAATGAGACGAAAAAAACGTAAAATGCTTGAAAAAGAACAATGTAGTAATTATAATCAAATAGAAAAGCAATCTGATGAGCAAAAAGTTAAAGAAACAGTTGAGATAAAATAATGTTTAAATGTTTTAAAGAAGCTTTTAGTATAACATATGAAAACTTAATTTGTATATCGCCTTTGATTCTTTTTATGATTTTAATTTCATTATATCTTGGGGCGGCTAAAGTTTCTATTGTCAATGTGTTATCGTTATGTATATCGATATTTTCTTTGATAATTATGTTTGCTATATTTTTATCAGGATGGTTTTATATGATAAAAATGGCAATTATAAATTCCAGATTTAGTTTAATTAACTTGCAAAAAGACTTTGAATTATTAAAAGTCTTTCCTACAGGTGTTGCAGATTACTTTTTGACATTTGTATATTTTATATGTTGTTCATTATTTATTCTGTTTCTTATTTTTTTAGTAGACTACGTGATAGCTATTAACTTTATCGGTCCTGTTGGTTTGGAAATAAATGATCTTGTATCCTTTAGGGATTTAACAACTATTCAATATATATTTTCAGATCTAACTTATGAACAAATAATAAAACTTTCGGGATGGGTATTTTTATACGTGGTTTCGACTATAACGTATTCTTTATTTACATTAATGTGGGTGCCTTATTTAGTCTTCAGAACAAAAAATGTATTTGCAGCGTTATGGTACTCTATAACAGATGCATTTACTTCTCCAAAAATATTAACGCTGTTATTGGGATTAATTGTAATAAATTGTATTTTTGCAGTTATAAATTCTTATATAATGCTTAATCCATTTTTGTTTTTTATAATGACGATTATATATATATTCTTCATCGCGCATATGTCAATGTTAGTTTTTCTTTATTATGATAAAAAATATACCTATGAGCACGAAGATTAAAAATAAAGTTATAGCAATAGCCGCACCAACTGCATCGGGAAAAACAGCATATGCAATAAACCTTGCAAAAGAAATTGGCGGAGAAATAGTTTCTGCTGATTCAAGAATTATATATAAAGGTTTTAATATCGCTTGTGCAAAGCCTGCAAAAGCCGAAATGCAAGGTATAAAACACTATATGATAGATATAGTAGAGCCTGAAGTTGAATATAGTGTTGCCAATTATGTTGATGATGCTGTTCTGGCAATAGAGGAAATATTAGGAAAAGGAAAGGTTCCAATAATTGTTGGTGGTACAGGATTATACTTTAAGGCTTTATTAGAAGGGTGGGATTTACCAAGGGTAGCGCCTAATAAAATTTTAAGGGATAAATTGGAACTTTATACAATTGATCAGCTTTTAGAAAAATTAAAAATGCTTGATGAAAAAACGTTTCAAGAAATGTTGAAAGAACCTAAGAAACGAAAGATTATAAGAGCTATAGAGGTTTGTGAAGCTTTAGGCGAACCAATGTCGAATTATTCTAACAAAAAAGAACCTCCATACGAAGTTGAATGGATAGGTATTGATATGTCTAGAGAAGAACTCTATGAAAGAGTAAATAAAAGAGTCGACATAATGGTTGAACAAGGTATTGTTGAAGAAACTAAATTTTTGCTGGAAAAACATGGAAGAATAAAAAATCTTATTAGTACCATTGGTTACAGTGAAATAATACAGTATTTAGATAATGAAATTTCTTTTGAAAGAGCCGTAGAACTTATAAAACAACATTCAAGAAATTATGCAAAACGTCAATTAACCTGGTTTAAAAAAAATGAAAAATTAGGTTATGCAAAATAAAATGCCGAGTTTTTACACTCGGCAAAATTGGAGTAAATGTGAATTTATGACTATTAATATTGGCTTATGTCAATAGTTGTAGTGTTAAAGTATTCATAGCTTCATCTGACAGAATATCTCCAAATTCATTTCTAATAATATTCAATGTTTTGTTGAATAATGTGTTAAATTGCGTTACTGTGCGTTGAATTCTGTCTTGACTTTCGCTTGAAATGTACGCAGATACTTTAACCTCTTTTGATGGCTTAACTTGATTGTACGATGATGACATGTATTGGAATATTTCATCCGCACTTACTTGTCTGTTTACTTGAATTGTTGTTTTTTCCTGGCTTTGAGTTGTTTCTTGTTTGTCGGCTACTGTTTCTTCTTTCTTGGTTGCTTTAATCCCACCGTAAATGCCTTGTGAATAACTCGTGATTGGGTTGATAAATGTCATAAATTCTTTCTCCTTTAGTTAAACTCCGTTACAAGTTTTATTTAATGTTGATTTTTTGAAAGTCAAAATTTGGGAATTTTATATTTACAATTCTTAATAATTTGTCAATATTTTGATAAACTAAATTTTTATCTAAGTACAGGGAAATTATATTTGTTTTTTACTTGCCTTTACAAAAGTTCATAAAATTTACCATTTTATGTAAAGATTTGTAAAATTTGTGTTTTCGTTCATGTTGCGAGTATTACGCTATCATGACCCCTTTTAAACCATGTAACAGCAAGGGTTTTGCTGAAATTCAACTTAAAAAAAATACTTTATATATATGTGTAATGTAGAAGATATTTAGAGTACGTGGAGTTGTAGTATGTCACAGTTTTTGGACAAAATTAAGAATTTACATAAAGTAGCAGAGTCTAGTACTTCTGCTAAAGCAGGTTCTGCTGAAAGTGCTAAAACAGAAGAAACTTTTGTAAATAGTGCATTTGATTCAACCCAAACTCAGACACAAAAAACTGATGGTTCAAGTTCAACACCAAAAGTTACTTATGCAGAAATGGTTGATACAAATATTTTTGCATCTTCTTCTGAATCTGGTACAACTTTAAATGCTGAAAGCATTTTTAGTGAATATGAGTCTAAGCTTAACGATATGTTGAATAAAACTATGAAACAAACTAGCAGAGCTATGACTTTTAGTACTATTGCTGCAGGTCTATCAAGCGCTGGCGATTTGTTAACAAGCTTATCTGGTAATAAGACTGCTAACAATATCTTCAGCTCTGTTTTTGGTGGTTCTTCTACATCTACTCAATCTGCAGTTTCACCTCTTTCTACAGAATTAGGTTTAACAAATGATTTATCTACTGCTATTGCTTCTTATTCTAATAAAGGTTCTTCTGAAAACTGGACCGCTCTTGTTAATCAAATTGCTTTGGCTAAGAATGACAAAAATTCTTTAAAAACTTACATGGATGAGCAACAACAAATTATAAAAGATTATCCTGCAAAAGAAGCTGCCTTAAAACAAGAAATTGAAGAAGCAAATCAAGATAAACTTGAAAAAGGTAAAGCTGTTGAAGCTGTAAAAGATGGTATTCAAGCTGCTACAAGAAAAAATACTATTGAAAAAACAGAAATTCCTGCTCAAGAAAAAGTTATTTCTGAAAGTAATGATAGAATAACTGCAGCTAGAACAAAATATGAAGGCGTTCAACAAGCTCAAAATTCAATTAAAACTCAATATCAAGCTATTCTTGACAAACCAAGAACTTCATCAACAGATGCTAGTGGCAATGTTACATACAGCCCTTCAGATCAAGAAATTTCTAATGCTAAAGCTAAAATAAAAGAAGCTGATGACAAGATTAAACAAGCTAAGGAAGAATATGACAATGTTTGTAAGAAAGAAATTGGTCATGAAGCAGGTGTAAAAGGTCTTCCTTCTGAAAATTCTGTTCAAGGTGTTGCAATTGCTAAAGTTAATGCTTTGAAAAAAGAAATTGAAGAAAAAGATAAGATTATTGCTGAATCAGGAAGTACTCAAGAAGAACTAGAATCTATTCAAAAAGCTTATTTGGATTCTCTTGATAAGATAAATGCAAAAAATGATGAATTGCAAAAATTAAAAGACAATCAAAAACAAGCTCATCTTAGATATAATCAAGCTAATTCTCAAGACAAAGCATTAGATAAACAAATTGCAGAAGCTGAAAAGTTGATGTCAGCTAAAAAATAATAAAATTTAGGAAATTAATTTATAGAAAAAGAGGTTTGAACTTTAGTTCAAACCTCTTTTTTAGTTTTATGTTGCATAAAAGAATTAGTTTTCAGCCTCACATTTTGCTTTTTCTTCTTCTGTTACACCTTTGATTGTTAAGTTTACTCTGCCTCTGTCATCGATTTTTATTATTTTTACGACAACTTCGTCGCCGATATTTACGTGTGGTTCTATAGTTTCAATTCTTTCTTTGCAAATTTGAGAAATGTGAACCATACCATCTTTACCGCCGCCTAACTCAACAAAAGCACCTATAGGAATAATTCTTACAACTTTTCCTTTTAGAACCATACCTTCTTCAGGTTTGAATGTTAAATCTCTAATCATCTTCATAGCGATTTTTGCACCTTCTTGGTCATTAGAAGTTATTGTAACAACACCTGAATCTTGGATATCAATTTCAGCACCTGATGCATCAATGATTGCTCTGATTTGTTTACCGCCAGGTCCGATAACTGTTCCGATATCACCTTGTGGAATTGTCATTGTTGTTATGCTTGGTGCATATGGTGATAATTCTTTTGCCGGTTCTGTGATTACTTCTCTCATTTTACCTAATATGTGTAATCTGCCTTCTTTAGCTTGTTGTAATGCTCTTCTTAAAGTGTCATTTGAAATACCTTTTGCTTTCATATCCATTTGAAGAGCTGTTATAGCTTCGTCGTTACCTGTAACTTTAAAGTCCATATCACCTAAGAAGTCTTCAATACCTTGAATATCTGTTAACACAACAGGTTCGTGGTCAGGTTCCGTAATCATACCCATTGCAACACCGCCAATCATGCATTTTACAGGAACACCTGCATTCATTAATGCCATTGATGATCCGCAAGTTGATGCCATTGATGTTGAACCGTTTGATTCCAATACATCTGATGTTACTCTGATTGTATAACCGAATTCTTCTTGGCTTGGCAGTGCAGGAACATTAGCTCTTTCTGCTAAGTTTCCGTGACCAACTTCACGTCTTCCAGGTCCTCTTAAAGCTTTTACTTCACCTACTGAAAATCCTGGGAAGATATATTTGTGCATATATGTTTTTTCTGTTTGCGGGTCAACACCATCTATTTCTTGTTTCATACCAGGGCCTGCAAGAGTTGCAACTGATAATACTTGAGTTTGTCCTCTTGTAAATACTGCTGAACCGTGAGCTCTTGGAATTACTCCAACTTCACACCAGATAGGTCTTACTTCGTTTGGTTTTCTTCCGTCAGCTCTCACGCCTTCGTTTACAATCATTGCACGCATAACTTTCTTTTCAGCAGCTTTAAATTCTTCTGCAACAAAGTCAATGCCTGTTTCTTCTATCATCACATGGATAGGGTGGTTTTCTTCTAAAGCTTCAATTCTTTCTTTTACAAGTTTTTTAGCTTCTTCTAATTTATTTTGTCTGTATTCTCTGTCAAAGTTGTGGTAAGCGTCATAAATCATTCCGCCTGCAACTTCGTCAATTATATTTTTGATTTCAGTTGTATCGTAAGGATTCACGAATTCTTCTCTAGTTACACCACATTCTTGTGCAAATGCCAATTGAGCTTCACATTGTTTTCTGATTTCAACTTGTGCAAATTCAACGGCATTCATAATATCATCTTCTGTTACGAATTTACAACCTGCTTCAACCATTATAACAGAGTCGTGAGTACCTGCTACAACGATATCCAAGTCTGATTTATCAGCTTGTTGGTGTGTAGGGTTAGCTATCATATTACCATTTTCATCTCTACCAACTCTTACCGCACCAATAGGACCTTCAAACGGAGCTCCTGATAACATTAATGCATATGAAGCGCCTAACATTGCTAATGTGTCAGGTTGGTGTTCTTGGTCATAACTAAATAATTGAGCTACGATTTGAATATCATTTCTATATCCTTTAGGGAATAGTGGTCTTATAGGTCTGTCTATTAATCTTGAAATTAAAATTGCTTTATCTGAAGCTTTTCCTTCACTTCTATTATATCCGCCAGGAATTTTTCCGATTGCTGACATTCTTTCTTCATAATCTATTAATAATGGGAAGAAATCTATTCCTACTCTTGGTTCTTTACTTACGCAGCAATGTACAAATAACATTGTATCTCCGCATTTTATTGTAACTGATGAAGTAGCTGAATTTGCATATTTGCCGGTTTCTACTTCAACGATTTTTCCTCCAACTTCAAGTTGAGTTTTCTTTGATTCTACCATTTTTTCCTTCTTTCTAGGCTGTTCGGACGTCTTTATAAATGCAGCCTTTATTTTTTCATCTATAAACTCTTGGATTTATTTTATATTAAACATATTCTCAGGGCAAGTTTTTTATACTTTAAATCCTGTTTATAAAATAAAAAATGGCTCTTTATTTCAAGAACCATTTTTTATGTATTACTATATCTGTATTATATTATTAATATCTGTAGTGAGCGAAAGCTTTGTTTGCTTCAGCCATTTTGTGGGTGTCTTCACGTTTTTTGCAAGCTTGACCTTGTCCGTTTGAAGCATCTATCAATTCATTTGTTAATTTATCTACAAAAGATTTTCCAGCTCTTTTCTTAGCTGCTGCAATTAACCAAGATGATGATAGAGCAAAACCTCTGTCTGCTTTTACTTCGATAGGTACTTGGTATGTAGAACCACCGATATGTCTTGCTTTTACTTCTAGTAACGGTGTTGCATTTTGTAATGCTTTTTCAAAAATTTCTAACGGTTTTTCGTTAGTTCTTTCTTGAATTCTTTCTAATGTTGTATAAAATATTCTTTCTGCTAAAGATTTTTTACCTCTTCTCATAATTCTGTTGATGAATTTTGAGATATCTACGCTATTGTAGATTGGATCCATAGGAGGGATTCTTTTAGCCGGTTTTGATCTTCTTGACATTATTTACCTCCTTTTTTAGCACGTTTTGCGCCGTATTTTGATCTTGATTGGTTTCTGTTTGCTACACCTGCTGTATCAAGTGTTCCTCTGATAATGTGATATCTAACACCAGGTAAGTCTTTTACCCTTCCACCTCTTATTAAAACAACACTGTGTTCTTGTAAGTTGTGTCCGATACCCGGAATGTATGATGTTACTTCAAATCCGTTTGTTAATCTAACACGGGCAACTTTTCTCATTGCTGAGTTCGGTTTTTTCGGTGTTGTTGTATATACTCTTGTACATACTCCTCTTCTTTGAGGACATGACATTAACGCCGGTGATTTTGTTTTGTCAGTTAATTTTTTACGTTCTTGACGTACTAACTGGTTAATTGTTGGCATAATTTCTCCTTATATATTCATTTTCTATTTATTAACAGCGTAAATTCAGCACAATTTTTCAGCTATTATATCTGTATATCTATTCAACATCAACAAAATTCTGTTGTCAACAGTTTTGTTAAGAAGTTTTAGTCCTATTAATTCTTTATTACAAAATAGTTACATTAAAAATTTATGCTTTGTGTATGGTATCATTTAATTGGAGATTATTTATATGTTTAACAGAAAATGTAAAATTACTTATATAGCACACGGTTCTACTATTTTTACTGATAATCATAAATTATCAAGTGGTTCTAAGTATCCGCCAATAAATAAAAATGGCGAAGAACAAATGTATAAAATCGTAAATTTTATTAAAAATCGTGGAGTTAAAAATGATAAAATAATTTCAGGACAGGCCTTATGTACTGTTCAGAGCTCTGAAATTATAGCCGAAGAATTAAAAAAAGATTTTGTTATTGATGAAAATCTTTTTCCAAGAGTTTATGGCGAATGGGAAGGTTTAACCATTGAACAAATCAAAAAGAAATATCCTGATTTTTCAGGTGCTGCACCTTTGGAAATATTATTAGAAACTCCGGAAAAAGGAGAATCTTTATTAGATTTTAATAATAGAATAAGTATTGCGATTAATAACATTATTGAAGATAATTTGGAAAAACGTTTAATTGTTGTTACTCATCCTGTTATTATTAGAACTGCAATTTGTCTAGCTTTGAATATTCCTATTGAACAGCAATATAATATCTATGTTAAAACAGGCAGTGCTAACCAAATTTCATATTTTAAAAACGGAGCTGTTTTAAAATATTCTAATTATGTTCCGATTGTTTAAAATTGAGGTTTTTCTATGATATTTTTGATTTCGTTTTTGTTAGTATTTTCTTCAAGTTATTTTATAGCTTCCGTTTGTACTAAATGTTTTTATGAGCATTTTGCATATTTACTTTTAACAGCTTTTTCTCAACTTATCTTAACGTTTGAAGTTTTATCTCTATTTTCAGGTATAAATGAACAAAATGTTTTAATTTTAAATGTTATATTTTGGCTTGTAGCTTTTGTTCTTTGGTTGAAATATAAGAAACCGGTGCTTATACCTAATTGTAGACAGTTTTTTAAAAGATATATAAACATCTGTAGATTGGATAGAACTTTTATAGCATTAACATTATGCTTTCTAATCTTCATAGGTGGTGTAATCTTTTTAGTTCTTACTTTGCCAATAACAAACGCGGATGCTGTCGATTATCATGTAGCAAGAAGTGTTTTTTATATTTTAAACGGATCTTTGGCGCATTTTGATGTTGCAGATGTTAGAATTCTTGTTTTTCCATTCAATTCTGAAATCATTTACGCCTGGATTTTATTATTGTTAAAGCACGAAGCCTTATTAGGATGTTTATCTTTCTTTGGGTATATTTTTGCCATAACTTCTATTTATAAATTTATGCGATTAGTAGGTTTTTCATTAAGAAAAACTGTTTGGTCAATTTTTATGGTATCTTCTTTTGCTTCGGTTATTGTTCAAATTTCTGGGACAGAAACGGATATCCTTACAGCTTCTTTAATTTTAGCTTCAATAACTTTGTTTTTGTTATCGTTTAAACATAATAAAATTTTGAATTTATTTTTTTCTTCTTTGGCGTACGCAATAGCAGTAGGAACAAAAACAACTGCCATTATTGCTATTCCTGCTATTACACTTATTTTGTTATTTTTGTCTTTTAAAAATAAAAATTTTAAGAACTTTGTCTTATTTAGTTCATTATTTATTTTAAACTTTTTAGTTTTTTCTTCATACCAATACATTCTAAATTTGATTGATTACGGTAGTATTACCGGTACAAATTCTGCTATTGTTGCTCATAAAAATTTTTATGGTTTAAAAGGTATGATTGCAAATTTTGTCAGACATATTTTCTTGTTTTTTGATTTTTCAGGTTTTAAATGGGGGGAATATTTTGGCGAATTTTTATTAAATTTAAAGTTATTCATTTTAAAATTGTTGCACGTTGCAAGTGTACCTGAAGGAATATACAGTAAACCAAAAGGAACTTTTCAATTTAATGGTACATTACTGGAACCTGATATGAGTTTTGGGATTCTTGGTTTTTTGGTATTATTACCGTGTCTTTTATGTTCTTTGATAAAATATTTTGTATCAAAGAATTTTAGAAGTCGATTATTATCAGTGTTATCGCTTTCTTATTTTATTTTCATTATTGTTTTGTCTTACACAATTGTATATATGAATTATAACTGTAGATTTTTGGCAATGTTTGCAGTTATAGCATCTCCGGTTTTGAGTTATTCTTATTTCAAAAATAACAATGCTTTGAAAATTATTTTTGTAGTATTTATGAGTTATTATTTAGTTTTGGTATCTTCTCATCTTTGGGCCAGACCATGGTGGCATTTTGCTAAAAGTATGATTTATGATGGAGAAACTATTTCTAATATAAGATTTAGGGCGGCTTGTTCAACTTATGATGCTCCTTTAGGGGAGATTAAGGATCCTTATTATTATTTTTGGTATAAATTTAAACACAATAAGTCTTTAAAAGAAAGTAAAGTTCTATATTTTGCATCTTCATCTACAAATCATTTCCGTCCGGCTTGGCAAAAATTTAAAAAATACACTAATGTTGATTTTGCTCTTGTCAACAATATTGATAAATACAATATTGAGGACTATGACTATATTATTTTTGATTCACAATCTCAATATGCAACTTTTTTAGTTGAAAAAAATATTGATCAAAATTATGATGTAAATGGCAGACAAATCAAAATATACAAAAGACAGTCCCATTATTGTTTTTATATTTCAAAAGACGATAAACTTGTAACCTTTAAGCAAGATTTATTATTAAAAGATAGTCCTATAGGTGTAAGATGCTTTATTGATAATGAATTCTTAAATTCAAAAAATTTCAAACAAATATCAGTCTTAAAAAATAGTGATAAGTTTTCTGGTTTGAAATATCCGTTTATTGTGTATAAAAATTTTAATAAATAATGAGATATTAACATCTTCCATAGATATCAGAATATCTTATTATATCTTCTTCAATAAGCGGATGACCCATTTGAACTTCAATGATTTCTAAATCTTCATCAAAAGGATTTTGTAGTGAATGAATAGCTTTTAACGGAATGTCAATGCTTTGTCCTATTTCTAAAATGTGTTCATTATTATCCAAAATAACTTTAGCTTTACCTTTTATAACTGTCCAGTGTTCTGCTCTGTGGTTGTGTGATTGAATTGAAAGAGCTTGTTTTGGACTTACTAAAATACGTTTTACCAAGTATCCGTCGTTTTCACAAATATTGGTATAAAAACCCCATGGTCTGTAAACTGTTTTATGATATTTTACAGTTGAACTACCTTTTTCTTTTAATGTTGCAAATATATCCTTAACTTTTTGTACTTCATCCTTATTGCTTACAAGAATTGCATCAGGAGTTTCTACGATTATTGTGTTTTCTAAACCCACTGCCGTTACAAGATTTGAAGTTGAATAGATCATTGTATTTTTACAATTTTCTATTTCTACATTTCCGTATACAACGTTGTTGCTTTCGTCTTTAGAACTAATATCATATATTGTTTTAAAATTGCCTACATCAGACCATCCGCAATCCAGTTTTACCATTTTTATTTTTTCAGTTTTTTCCATTATTGCATAATCTATTGATATATTAGGCATTGATTCAAAAGTATCCAATGTCGCACGATTTTCGTTAAACTCTATATTTTCAAGTTTTTCATAAATA
>CADCPD010000198.1 GCA_902803265.1 uncultured bacterium
ATAGGGAATAGTATTAGAATTACCCGATAAAATTATTATTTCTTCAACGGACGATTCAATATCAAAAGTTAAATAGTCATACAAATTTATCATTTGCATTACACTTTGAATATTATGATAACCATCAGATCTTTTTCCCAGTATTTCTAATGTATAGTTAATTTTTGCCGGAGTCTTTACTTTAACTTGCATAATTCCTCAGATAATTTTCCAAACATTTCAATAGATAAGTCTTCACCTCTTGTGTTTTCAGCTATACAAAGATTCTTTAGTGCCATATTAACTTTTTCCTTTTCAAACCCACCATTAATAAGAGCATTTTTTATATTTTTACGTCTTTGACCAAATGCAGCTTTTATAGTTCTTCTAAAATATGCGTAATCAGAAAGCTGTATACGAGGCAATTCATTGACATCCAATTTTATAATAGCAGATGTTACACTTGGAGCTGGATAAAAAGATTTTCTTCCAACTGTTCTTAGAAGTGTGCAATCAGCCCAAAATTGCGCTAAAATACTTAATAATCCATATTGTTTACCATTTGAATTTTCTGTAGCCACAATTCTTCTTGCAACTTCTTCTTGTACCATCAAAATTATTTCTGCAATAGAGTTCCTATTCTTATTATTTAAATCATCAATCTCTCCTAGCAAATGTGCAATTATTGGAGATGTAATATAGTACGGAATATTTGCTACAACTTTTATTTTCTCACCTTTTGATAAAGCAGAAATATCAGTTTTTAGTATATCTTGATGGATAATTGTTAAATTATCAGCATTAAGTTTTTTCAATTCGCTTACAGCTGCTTCATCAAGCTCAACTGCGATAACCTTGCCTGCATGTTTAACTAATAATTCTGTTAGAAATCCAACTCCGGCTCCGATTTCTAAAACTGTATCTTCATTTGTTAAATTTGCATACTCAATAATATCGTACAAAACTTCTTCATTGATTAAAAAATTTTGACCGAGTCTTTTTTTTGTTCTAAAGTATTTTGCTCTTTGTAAATAATCCATATTACTATTATATAATAATACAAACAGGGAAATGTATTTTAGGATTATATTTGATATTTTAATTTATGTTATAATTTTGAAATGGAGAGGTAACGTGAATTCGGCTGTAAAATTTAAAAAACTTGAGATAAAGGACTTATTAAAAAATTTTTATTTAGGATGTAAACCGGTAGAAGAACATAAATTAGGTATTGAGTATGAAAGATTACCATTAAAAAACAGTAATAATTTGATGGTTGATTTTTTTGAAAATAAAGGAGTATGCAATTTTTTACGCAGATTCTCAGAAGAATATAATTGGGATTATATTGTAGACGAATATAATTTAATTGGTTTAAAAAATAATCATGACACAATTACGCTAGAACCTGGGTGTCAGATGGAATTTAGCTTAAAGCCGGAAACATTTATTTCTGATATTAAATCGAAAATTAATATGTACGATAACCAAATGAAAGAATTATTGGATGAATTTGATTTTAGTCTTATTGAATACGGTGTATCACCAATCTCTACTTATAAAAATATACATCTTTTACCAAAACGTAGATATAATTTGATGGCAAGCTATTTATGGGGAATTCTTTCTGATGTCATGATGAGAGAAACTGCAGGAGTACAAATTTGTATAGATTTTGAATCTGAAGAAGATGCTATAAATAAGTTTAGAATTGCAAATATGTTAATACCTTTTTCAACAGCAATATTTGCTAATTCTCCTATTAGAGGTGGGGTAGATACCGGTTATAAATCATTTCGGGCTCTTTCTTGGGTTAATACAGATAGTGATAGATGTGGTTTTGCATCTAAATTTCAAAAAGATTTTGGCTTTGAAAGTTATATCAATGCTGTATTGAATGTCCCTATGATTTTTATTACACGTGACAATGAAAATATTAAAATTAACGGTAGATTAAAATTTAAAGATTTTATTAATAATGGTTACGAGGGCTATTATGCTACAATTGATGATTTTAATTTGCAGTCAAATTTATATTTTCCTGAAGTTAGGTTAAGAAATTTTATTGAAATAAGAAATCATGATTGTGTAAATAAAAACATGATTTACTCAATATTAGCCTTTTATAAAGCTCTATTTTATTCAAAAACAGCTTTAAATGCTGTTGATGAGTTGCTATCAAAATATAGTTATAGTGAAATTTCTGAATTAAGATATCAAATTCCTCAAGCAGCATTAGAAACACAATTAAGAGGGATACCATTGAGGGATATTGCTAAAGAGTTAATGAAAATTGCATATTTATCATTATCAGAACAAGCTGACAATGAGGAGCGCTATCTTGAACCAATTTTGGAATTTATTGAGTCTGGTATCACACCCGCCGATATGATACTATTAAACTGGAACGGCAGATGGAATAAAGATATTAACAAACTTGTTAGATATTTAAAAACTGCTTAATTGATTTGCAATAAGAAATTTTGCCGTGTATAATTGAGCAATGATAGATATTCGTAAAACATTCAAAACAACTGCAACTTATTATTTAATTAGGTTATTCAGATCTCAGGTACAAGATTTCTTTACAAATCTTGGTGAAGTATCTATCATGTCTGTGCTTACAATCATTAATTTATTTAAAGGTAAAATTAAGTGGAAAGAGGTTATTTATCAATGCTACAGGTTTGGTGTAACATCACTTCCAATTACCCTTTCTATCGTAGGTATGACATCTGTTATTGTTGCAACTCAAGTTGCAAGTGAAATGGTTAAACAAGGTGGAGAAAATTTTGTAGGAATGATGATAACCATGCTAATCATCAGAGAAGCAGGCATTATAATGTCAGGGTTTGCAATTATTTCGATGATAGGTTCTTCACTTGCATCTGAAGTCGCTACTATGCGTGTTACAGAACAAATTGATGCTATAAGTGTATTGAAAGTTGATCCTATTAGATACTTATTTGTGCCTAGAGTTTTATCAGGAATGTTGATGATGCCATTAATTTGGGTTTTATCGTCTTTGATAGGAGTTCTAGCCGGTTCTTTTGCATCAAATCTTGCTTCAGGTTTGAGTTATCGAGCATATTTTGATTCTGTTTGGTATGGCATACGTATTTATGATATTAATGTAAATCTTCTTAAAGCTGTTGTTTATGGATTTACTATTGCACTTATTTGTTGTACTTTTGGATATAATGCAAAAGGTGGTGCAAAAGGTGTTGGAATCGCAACAACTAAAGCTGTTGTGTGGTCATTTGTAGCTCTTGTTATACTTGATATGATATTTGCTGTAAGCTTTTTCTTTTAAGAGGGTATTTTATGATAAAAGTGAACAATTTAGTTAAAAAATTTGATAAAAAGACTGTACTTGATGATTTATCATTTGAAGTCGCAGATGGAGAAACTCTCGCAGTTGTAGGCTTTAGCGGTTCAGGAAAGAGTACTGTTTTGAAAATTATTTGCAATCTTCTAACTCAAGATTCAGGAACAGTATATACATCAGAGGGTGACGTTGCTATGGTTTTCCAATATTCCGCTCTTTTCGACTCTCTAAATGTATTTGATAATATCGCATTTGCACTTACAGAAAGACCTGATATAAAGAAAAAATATTCTAAATCTGAGTTATGTGAGATTGTAAGCCAAAAATTAAAATTAGTTGGTTTATCAGGTATAGAAGATAAATACCCGTCTGAGTTATCAGGTGGAATGCAAAAACGTGTTAGCTTCGCACGTGCAATTGTTACTGAGCCAAAAACAATTTTATATGATGAACCAACAGCTGGTCTTGATCCGATTTCTTCAACTTTAATAGAAGATTACATTGTTCGTTTAAAAGAAGAAACTCATGCTTCATCTATTGTTGTAACTCACCAAATGTCAACAATTACAAGAACTGCAGACAGAGTATTGATGATTTACAAAGGTAAAAAAGTCTTTGAAGGGACTCCTGAAGAAATGTTAAATTATGGTAATGAGTATACAAAGCAGTTTGTGACAGCTTCGCTGCACGGTCCAATGCAAATGTTGGCAGAATAGATTTTTTTTGATACAATTACAAAAAAGGGGATAGGGGATGAATCTTTCATCATCGTTTAAAGTAGGTATATTAACATTAGTTTCCATAGTCGTTTTGTTATTAACAATATTATGGGCGCAAGGTCGCGCTTTTTCTAATGCAGAGAGAATTGAAGTTATTTTTAAAGATGTTAACGGCATGCGACCTGGCAGCGGTGTTCAAATGATGGGACTACGTGTTGGTCAGGTTGAAGAAATTACACCAATTGTCGCAGAAGGGAAAAGCCATGTTAAGTTAAAATTTGTTATTACTCAAAAAGGTATAACTATTCCAAAAGCTTCAAGTATATCCATTCAACAATCAGGTTTAATTGGAGAACAATTCCTAGAAATTACACCGCCAAAGACAAGAACCGTTTATATCCCAATGGTACAACGTTCCATTTTATTTAAAGATGATAAAGTTCAAATAAAACTTGATAACAAGTATTATGACGTAGGTTATATAAAAAATATTCAAGTAATGAGTACAACCACTGTACCATTTAATCAAAGGGATGGTATTAATACCCCTTATGCATATAAAATTGATTATATTGTAAATTTACCGGGGCTTATTTTACCGGAGTTTCTTAAAGGGAAAATTATATCTGATGGAAATGTGAAGAAATTAAGAATTGCTCCGTTAGATGATTCACCATTACCTTACCCTGAACAAAATTCTATATATACTGTTATTGAACCTATGAGAATTGCAGATTTCATGAATTGGCAATATAAAGCTGCAGAGTCATTAACAGAAACTAATAAGAAGATTAATGATTTGCTTTCTGACGAAGTAATTTCTGACTTAAAACAGTCAGTTGTAAATATTAATGAGCTAACTGCTCAAGCAACAACTACTAT
>CADCPD010000199.1 GCA_902803265.1 uncultured bacterium
ATCTCCAAAAGATTTTGATTTTTGAAGATATCTGACATGCCCGACATGGAGCAAATCAAAACATCCGTTAGTCGTAACAATTTTTTTACCTTCGCTACGAAGTTCATTTACTAAATCTGATAAATTTTCTCTTTCAATTAAATTAAACATTTCTAATACAATCCTTGTTCAATTACTAATTTTGCTAATCTGACTGTATTTAAAGCTGCGCCTATTCTTAAATTATCAGCGACACAGAAGAAAGAAATACCGTTTTCAAAAGCAAGACATTTTCTTATTCTACCTACATAAACAGGATCTTTTCCTGCAGCTTCTGTTGGTACAGGATAAACATAATTATCGATGTCATCCACAACTTCAACGCCATAAGCATTTTTTAAAACTTCTGTTACTGAATTTTTATCAACAGATTTTTCAAATTCAACGTCAACTGCTTCACTATGACTAACAAAAACAGGTACTCTTACAGCTGTGCAAGTTATTGGTAAATTTTCATCCAGATGAAGAATTTTTTTAGTTTCTCTTACAACTTTCATTTCTTCATTTGTATATCCGTTTTCACAGAATACATCTATTTGAGGAATACAATTAAAAGCAATATCTTTTTTGAAAGCAACAGGTTCAAATTTTTCTTCATTTAAACTGGCTTTTGTTGACTCTCTTAATTCGTTAATAGCTTTTAAACCTGCACCTGATACAGACTGATAAGTTGAAACTATTAATCTTTTTATTTTAAAAGCTTTATTTAAAGGTTCAAGAGCAAGCATTAATTGCGAAGTTGAACAATTAGGATTTGCAATAATCCCTTTATGAGATTTTAAATCTTCATCATTAACTCCTGCAATTACAAGAGGAACATCTTTATCCATTCTGAAAGCACTTGAGTTATCAATAATAACACCGCCTCTTTTAACAATTTCCGGTGCAAACATTTTGCTTGTAGAGCCGCCTGCTGAAGCCAATACTACATTTACACCGTCAAAACTTTCTGGCGTTGCTTCTTCAACGGTATATTCTTTCCCGTCAAATTCAAGCTTACTTCCTGCAGATTTTTTACTTGATAAAAACTTTATAGTGTTGTAAGGAACATCAAGTTCTTTCAAGATTTCTAATATATGTCTTCCAACAACTCCTGTTGCGCCTAAAACAGCTAAATTAGCTTTTGTCATTTTTATTTATTCTCCTATAATATATTTTCTAACCCCCAGACAAATTCATTATGAGAAGCAATATATTCTACAGCAAGTTTTACACCCGGCATGTAGCATTCTCTGTTAACCGAATCATGTCTTATAGATAAAATTTGTCCGTTACTTCCGAATAAAACTTCTTGTGAAGCCATATACCCCGGCATTCTTACAGAATGAATATGAATATCGGAATAACTTTTTCCGCCTCTTGCGCCCTCAATTATTTCTTTTTCGGAACAATTACCGCAAACAAACGAGTCGTTTTCTTCACTCATCATTTTAGCAGTTTTAATTGCAGTTCCTGAAGGAGCATCTTTCTTTTGATTATGATGAAGCTCTATTATTTCCGAATTATCAAAGTATTTAGCTGCTTTCTTTGCAAATTCCATCATCAAAACGGCACCTGTTGAAAAATTAGGAGCTATAAAACATCCGATATTTTTTTCTTTTGATAAATTTTTCAAATGTTCTATTTGTTCATCAGATAAACCTGTTGTTCCTATTACAGGTCTTATTCCAAAATTAAGACAATCAACTGCATTCTTATATACAGAATCAGGATTTGTAAAATCAACTAAAACATCAATTTTACAACTATTTTTAGCTTCCTCAATAGATATATATTGGGCATCTTTTATGTCTATAGTTGCAACAAGGTTAAGGTTTTCAGATTCATTAACCATATTCACAACAGTTTTTCCCATTTTACCGTTTGAACCGCAAACCGCTACATTAATCATTTTAATCTCCTCATGCCAATTTTACAAAAAATAAAACCTAAAATCAAAAATGTATTATTTTTTTACATGAAAAACTATCTCAAAGTATAAACACTAATCTAATTCAAACAAAATTTTAAAAATTTATAATATATAAAAAAGAAAGGAAAATAACATGGAAAAACAATTAAAAATTCTTACCTTAACAGGTTTTGCTTTCGCTTTAGGTTTTGGAATAAACAATTTTGCAATGTCTGATACACCACAAACAACAAATATAGCTGTAGTTGATGTAGCAAAATTAATTGAATCATCAAACAAAGTTAAATCTTTAAAATCTGAACAAGCGAAAAATATGGAAGATTTGACAAAATTAGCACAAAGCGCAAAAGCAGATATTGAAAAGCAATCAACAGAAGAAAATAAAGAAAAATTAGCTAAAAAATATCAGGAAACAATAAATCAAAGACAACAAAACAATGCTGAAAATTATGCAAAACAATTAGCCGTAATTGATAAAGATGTAGATAATTTAATAAAACAAAAAGCAAAATCTTCTAATTATAATTTAATTCTTTCAAAAAGCAGTGTATTATACGGAGGAGAAGATATAACGGAAGAACTTGCAAAAGAAATAAATAAAAAGTAAGATATAGAAACGGACTCATAATATAAAGTCCGTTTTTTAAAAGGGACATTATGGAAGAAAAAGATAAAGAAAATGTATTAAATATGATAAAAGACCGCCCGCAAAGCCTGTGTAAAATGTGCGGAAAATGTTGCAGAGTCGTAACTACCGAAGATACCTACGAAAAGATTTTAGAAAAAATCGAAAACGGTGATACATATGCAAAAGACTTTTTAAGCATCTTTGTTCCTTTTAAATCAATAGAAGATGCAAGAAAAGAATCTGCCGAAATTGTTGATAATATTTTAAAAAGAACATCACAAAAAATTGAAGATATCACCTTCTACAAATGTAAATATTTAAGAGATGATAACAAATGTGGAGATTATAAAAACAGACCACTCTTATGCAGACTAAATCCGTTTTCTCCTTGGTCAATTGTTCCTCCAAATTGTGGATTTCAAAGCTGGCTTGATGAACAAAAAGAGCTAAAAATAAAAGAGATTAAACACCAGAAAGATAATTTAAAGGAATTAAAAGAACTTTTAAAAATAGCTAAAACTCAAAATCAAATTGATGAAATAAACAAAAGAATTTCAAAAACAGAGGAAATAATTGCTTACTACGAAAAATACGGCTCAAAAGAGTGGTAAATATTATAAATACTTATTTATTACAGTTTTTAATTGTTCTTTTGTATGAACTCCTGTCATCGTTTCCGCTATTTTACCGTCTTTAAAAATAATTAAAGTCGGAATTGATGATATTTTAAAAATATTTGCCAAATTTTGAGAATTCTCAACATTAACTTTGGCTATTAACATTTTGTCAGACATTTCATTCGATAAATCATCAATAATAGGAAGCTGACGTCGACAAGCACCACACCAAGGAGCCCAAAAATCTACAAGTGCAACTCCTTTTGAATTTAAAATTGTTTTGTGGAAATTATTTTCATCTAAATCTATTGCCATAATATTCTCCTTTTTAGAGAATATAATCAATAATAATAGAAATAACAATTAGAAAGTTGATTAATTCTTATCAGGAAACCAATCTATCATCGTCTTAACTTCGCCAAATTCAAAATCAAGATTTTTTGCAATATCATTATTTAACAACGTTTTTAAACTTAAATTATAGGCAAGAGGCTCTTGTTCTATGCCTAATTCATACATTTTTACATCTGAAAGAGTTTTTGTTTCTTTATCATAAATGTTGCTGTAATTTAATCCTAAATTGACACAAAAAGGAATTTTATTTTTAGGCTCATTTGTTTTGTCATCTTCAATAAAAAACATTAAACCATGTGTTCGGCAAATAACAGCCCGATACTCATAAACACTACATTTATGATTTTCTAAAAACGGACATTCATACATAAAACCTTCCACTGAATTTGGATTCTTAGATTCAAAATTTATCTTTTCTTGTTTTAATCTTTTTATTTTTTCCAAAATTTCAGTTTTTTGTTCAGTAGATAACTGACTAAAACCTAACAATATATATGCTAATTCAATTTTTGACATGGGATATTGACCTTTTTCACAACAATAAGAACAACCTGCCTTACAACAAATATATGGTTTTTGTTCTTCAAAATATTTGTTTAACATTTTTTCTTCTATTAAACTTAAATATATTTTATAATTTGCAAATTGTTCATCAGAAAAATCGTCAATCATTTTTATTCCTCAAAGTTAACTTTTAAAATAGTTTATATAAAAAAAATTTTTAATTCAAATTTTATAAATTTAAGTTATAATAAAAAAAAGGTATAATATGTTTTGGAAGTTTATTTTCGCAGCAAATATAGTAGTATTAATAAGATATATATCTCTAATATCTTATAAAATAAAAGTTGAACAACAATTAATTAACTCTTACAACTCTGTTTTTGAAACTGATTTTTTTAACTTCGGCATGACTTTTTTATATGTACTTACCGCCTTTGCAATATGCTTTATGGTTATAACAGCTTTCGCAATGTTTGAAAAAGGGTTTGGAACAAAAATTTTTAACAAAACCTTTTTAAAAATTCTCTTTTGGAGTTTTATTTTACCGGTAATGTTAATTATGTCTGTTAGCTGTTTATTCAATGCATTTATATCAAATGTTTGGCAAGTCTCTTTGAAAAATATCATGTTTGTTCTATATAACATAATAATTTTAACAGGATGCGCAAAATTAGCCTATACGGATAAATCAAATAATGAACTTGAATAAAAACAAAATATATAAATATATAGCCGGAATTACATGCCTGATTGCGTTTTCAGTAATAATGTTTTTGCCTGAACCTCAGGAAAAAATTCAAAATAGTTATAATTATAAAAAATGTATTCCCGAAAACGTGGAAGATTACGAACAAAATCAAGATTTAATAAAATACAGCTTTGCACATAATACAATCCTTTACTATCATTATCTAAATAATGGTCGTTACAAAGATGCGATAAAAACAATAGACAAATTTGAAAAAGATGATTTTTATCCAACATGTTACAGATATCAAAGTAACAGAGTTAGATTTATCTGCAAAACAAAAATGAGAATATTTAACTACTTTTTTGGTCCGGTTATTAACACAGAAGAACAAAAACATACGTACAAAGCAAACGCTTACTATAAATCAGAGGATATAGAAAATGCTAAAAAAGAATTGAGATTAAAAGAAGAGTCTTCTTCTTTGAGTAATAAGCTTCAATTTAAAATATACTTAGAAGAAAAGAATTTTGAAGAAGCTGAAAAATTCCTAGAAATAGCTAACAAATATGATAAAAAGATATATACTGCAGAATTATACTCTGCAAAAAAAGAATATCAAAAAGCAGAAAAAATATATAAAGAGCTAATACAAAATTTACCCAAAAGAGATGATATAAAAATAGATTATGCAACAATGCTTATGAAACAAAACAAATACTCGCAAGCAATAAAAATTCTAAAATCTGCAAAAGAAGATAAATATTTTTATGCAATAAACTATAACCTTGGAGTTTGTTATAAAAAAATAGGGAACAATAAAAAAGCAAAAGAATACTTTAAAAAAGTTTTATCAAAAAAACCCGATAATAAAACTTTAATAGAATACCTTGCGACAGGCAATTTAGAATCCTTCAACAGATAAAATATAAAGATTAAGCAGCTTTTTCACCGATTTCTCTTTCGTTATCAAATTCACCAACTCTTTGTCCCATAAGATCAAATTGTTGTCCGCCGCCATTCCAGCCATATAAAGGATTACATTCTCCCGTTCTGATTTTTGTACCTTTTGGAAGAGTGCAATCACACATCATTGTAGGAACTTGCGGAAGCGCAAACTTATCTGCAATTTCTTCAGGTGAAAGCCCTTTTACATCATCATATTTCATAACCCAAGAACCGGCTTTAAACGAATTTTTATTATCATAAGTTCTAACGAATTTACAATCTTTGGTTAATTCAAGAATTGTAGCGTTTTGACCATCTTTATATGGCATATCAGTGTACCCACGAGCAGCCCATTCTTTATTTACTTCAGCTGTTGGCATTTCGCCAATAACTTTATATTTACCCTCAATCTTATATTCTTTACCGTTTTGAATAACAGTTGAAGTTTTTGATATATTCAAAGCAGCTAATGCCGAACTTAATATTGCCGCATTACCCTCTTTTGAAATCACATCAGTACTGTTTGAAATAGATTTTGAAGCCGTTTTACAACTTTTATCAACAGCCGATGATTCAATTTTATTTAAACCTTTAAAACCAAGATTTTGAACGTTCATACATTATAATAAAAACATTTTTTCAAAAGAAATTGCCTTAAAAGAGCATAAAAAAAAGAAGTCTTTTCGACTTCTTCTTTTTAATGGTGGGCCATCCTGGACTCGAACCAGGGACCTCACCCTTATCAGGGGTGCGC
>CADCPD010000200.1 GCA_902803265.1 uncultured bacterium
CTGATGCTGTTGATATTGCATTATAATTTGCTGTTGTTGTTCAGGTGACAACTGTGCAAAAGCATTAGGATCTATTCCTGGTGGCGGCTGCAATTGTTGTGGTGCTTGAGGAACACTTTCATTCACAGGAGCTTCATCATGAGGCGTAAAAATTTTCGTTACCTTTACTCCGTATCTGTCGTTAACAATAACAAGCTCACCTTGCGCTATCAACTTTTCCTCAACTTTTAGCGAAACTTTGTTGCTGTATATTGAGCTTATATCAACGATTACACCCTCGTTAATCTTTTTCAAATTACCAAGAGGAATTTTTATTTTATCAAATTCAGCACCCATCTCTACCTGAATACTATCCCATAAATTTACAGATGAGTTTTCTTCCATATTCATTTCTCCTTCTATCGAATCATCAACAGCAATTATTAATGCCGGATTTGGTGTTATATTAAATACTTTCGTAAATTTATCACAAATAACTTTCATTACCTGCAAGTTTGAATTTTCAAAAACCACAATATCTTCAGGCTCTAATGCCTTTAAATCCTGCAATGAAAATAACGTTGAACCAATTTTTATAGTAGCTTCAACTAAATTACTTGCAAAAGAATAGTCATTAAACATTTCTACCTGAGGAACAACTTCTTCAGGATGAATAAATTGATAAGGCATTGATACTATTATTTTTGCAACATTTTTATTATCTTTATCATCTTCAGGTTTCATCAAAAATGTAAGATGTAAAATATCAAAAGTTCTGAACTTTAGAGAGCCTTTTGGTCTGACAAATTGATCCGCAAATGTTGAATAAAACATATCATTAAAGCTTGTAATAATTTTCGCTTCAAGCTCTGTCATCATATTTAAATTAAATGGTTCAGGAGTTTCTAACGGTTCTAGTACTTTTTCCAAAATCATTCCGATTGCTTTTTCTGAACATCTTACAAAAACTTCTCTTTCATTATCAATATTTATTTTGGTAACGAAATAACTGTCATCCTGAAACATCGCATTTATATTAAGACTCATGGACATTAGTTTAAAAGAAAAGCCGTACTGAAAAAATTCATCACTAGTAGATTTTAAAGAATTCACAAAAAGATTATTAAACCAAGTATATTGGTTTACCAAACTGTTAGAAAATATGTTATTAATAACTTCCTGTCCCATAAGTCCCAATCAACTAAAGCGATTACTATACAGCTATATTTTAGAATACTCTTGATGACCTAACTTAACATCGACTGTTTGTTGTATATTTAATAAATTCTGTGATAAAATAAACGAAAATAAGGAAAAGGAAAAGATATGTTAAGAACAGGAATAGTAGGATTACCAAACGTAGGAAAATCAACATTATTTAATGCACTTACCAGTGCTAAGAATGCTCAAAGCGCAAATTACCCATTTTGCACAATTGAGCCAAATGTAGGTGTTGTCGGAGTACCTGATGACAGATTAGAAAAACTTGCACCGCTTGTTAATGCAGCCAAAGTTGTACCTACGGCAATAGAATTTGTAGATATTGCAGGACTTGTTAAAGGCGCAAGTAAAGGTGAAGGTTTAGGAAACCAATTCCTTGCAAATATAAGAGAAACCGATGCTATAATTCAGGTTGTAAGATGTTTTGATGACCCTAATACAATTCACGTTGCAGGAAAAGTTAATCCGCTTGACGATATAGAAACAATAAATACAGAACTTGCTCTTGCCGATATGGCATCTTTGGAAAAAAGAATTGCCAAAACATCAAAAGTAGCTAATTCCGGTGACAAAAACGCGAAAGTAGAAGTAAAAGTTTTACAAACTCTCTATGATAAATTATCAGAAGCTTCATTTATAAATGTTGAAGAACTTTTTGACGATGAAGACGAGTTAAAAATAGCAAAACAATCTCAATTAATGTGCATAAAACCCGTAATCTACGCAGCAAATGTTTCTGAAACGGACGTAGTATCAGGTAATGAATATACAAAACTTGTTGATGAATACGCTAAAAAACACGGAGCAGAAATGGTAATAATTTCTGCAAAAATAGAAGAAGAATTAGCAGAACTTTCACAAGAAGAAGCTAAAGAATATTTAGCAGAATTAGGTATTGAAAATTCAGGCATAGAAAAAATGATTCAGGCTGTATACCATCTTCTTAATTTAAGAACTTATATTACTGCAGGCGAAATCGAAGTAAAAGCTTGGACAATAACGGCAGGGACAAAAGCTCCTCAAGCCGCAGGCGTAATTCACACAGATTTTGAAAAAGGATTTATTCGTGCAGAAGTTATTTCTTATGAAGATTTTCTGGCATGCAACGGATCTTATGCAGCTGCAAAAGACAAAGGCGTTATGAGACTTGAAGGTAAAGATTATGTTGTTCAAGACGGAGATATAATGCACTTTAGATTTGCAAACTAGATAACAAAAAGAAAGGAAATATAAATGGCAGTTTTAGATAAAATAAATTCACCAAAGGATATAAAAGAACTTTCTGTTGAAGAAATGAACAATCTTTCAGCAGAAATGAGAGAATTAATAGTAAAGAAAGTAAACACAATAAGCGGACATATGGGACCGAATTTAGGTTTTGTAGAACCAACCATTGCGCTTCATTATGTATTTAATTCTCCGGAAGATAAATTTGTATTTGATGTTTCTCACCAATGCTATGCACACAAAATGATTACAGGCAGACGTGAATATTATCAAAATCCTGAAAAATACTTGGAAATAAGTGGTTATACAAATCCAAACGAAAGTGAACACGATATGTTTATCGTAGGACACACTTCAACTTCAGTAAGTTTAGCAACAGGTCTTGCAAAAGGTCGTGATGTAAGAGGTGGCAAAGAAAATATCATCGCAGTAATCGGTGACGGTTCTTTAAGCGGAGGTGAAGCTTTTGAAGGATTAGACAATGCAGCTGTTTTAGGAAGCAATATTATTATAATTGTTAACGATAATGAAATGTCAATTGCCGTAAATCAAGGCGGACTTTATGATAATTTAAAACATTTAAGAGAAACAAAAGGACAAGCTGAATGTAATTTCTTCAAATCTTTGGGTTTTGATTATCGTTATTTAGAAAACGGCAACAATATTGAAGAATTAATCAAAACTTTTGAAGAAGTAAAAGATATAGACCACCCTGTAGTTGTTCATTTACACACCTTAAAAGGAAAAGGCTTAAAAGACGCTGAAACCTATAAAGAATTTTATCACTGGATAAATGCGGGCTGTCTTGACCCAAATGCAAAAAGCACAGTAGAAACATACGCTTCTTTAACAAGAGAATATTTTCTAAAAAAACACGAAGAAGATAAAACTTTAGTTGTAGTAAACCCTGCAACTCCTGGTGCAGTTGAATTAGGACAAGATTTCAGAGATAAAATGAGTAAGAATTTTATTGATGTAGGTATTGCAGAAGAACACGCGATGGCTTATATTTCAGGTATTGCTAAAAATGGCGGAAAACCTGTTCTTACAATATTAAGCTCATTTGTTCAAAGAACTTATGACCAAATATCTCAAGATTTAGCCTTAAACAATTCTCCTGCAACAATTTTGGTAAATTGGGGCGGAATATACGGCGCTGATGCAACACACTTGGGATTATTTGATATTCCGTTGATTAGCAATATTCCAAATGTTGTATATCTTGCTCCTACTTGCAAAGAAGAATATTTAAAAATGCTTGATTGGTCAATAGAACAAAAAGAACATACAGTATTTATAAGAGTTCCGTTTGCACCTTTATTATCAACAGGAAAAGAAGATAATACAGATTATTCAAAGTTAAATAAATATCAAATTACGGAAAAAGGTGAAAAAGTAGCAATATTAGGACTTGGTTCATACTATGCAAAAGCAAAAGAAATCAAAGCAAAACTTCAAAAAATAGGTATTGTTCCAACTCTAATAAATCCAAAATACATAACAGGACTTGATAAAGAGTTATTAGAAGAATTAAAATTAAGCCACAAACTTGTAATAACACTTGAAGAAGGATGTTTAGCCGGCGGATTCGGCGAAAAAATCTCAAGCTATTACGGCAATTCTGATATGAAAGTATTAAATTACGGAGCTGAAAAAGAATTCCCGGACAGAATACCTCTTCAAAAACAACTTGAAAAATATCATTTAACACCAGAACAGATTGTTAAAGATATTCAGGACACATTAAAATAAATTTTAAAAATATAATTAAATAACGGGTATTAAAAATATCCGTTATTTTTTATTTACATAAACTTGATAATAAATGCAGTTGCAAGAGTAAAATATACAGCCAAACCTAGCACATCAATAGCAGTCGCAATAACAGGTCCTGAAGCTACGGCAGGATCGATATTCATTTTTTTCATTGCAAATGGTGTCAAAGTTCCGATAATAGTTGCCAGTGACATATTTATTGCCATTGAAAGACCAACAATAAGTCCTAATTCAAAATGATGCTGCCACCCCCAAGTAAACAAAGTTACCATCAAACCAAAAACGGCACCTATAGCAAGACCTATCAGACCTTCTCTAAATATATTGTATAAAGCAGAATTCATTGTAAGTTGTCCTGTTGACAAACCACGAACCATTAGCGTAATACTTTGAGTTCCTATATTACCTGCCAAACCTGCCAAAAGAGGCATAAAAATTGCAATTATAGGCAAGGCTTTTAAAGTTCCGTCAAAATGATTAGCAACATTAACCGCAATAAATTCACCAATTAATGTAACAAATAGCCATGGAGTTCTTGCCCTAATTGATGTAAACATTGAACCTTCCAGAATCTCATCTTCATCAATACTACCTGTAGCAATACCTGAAGATGCGTAAATTTCTTCTGTAGTTTCTTCTTCTACAACGTCTTGGATATCATCCCACGTTACAACACCTTTTAATCTGTTATATAAATCAACAACGGGTAAAGCATTAAATTGGTATTTCATAAATTCATCAGCAATATAACCTTGTTGATCATCAACGTGTAATTTAACTATATCAGAAGTCATAATTTCCGATATTTTAACATTTTTTCTGGTTGTTAATAATGCTCTTAAAGAAACGACACCTATAAGATGGTTTTGTTTATCAACTACGTAAATATAGTACAAATCAAGATTATCTTCTTCTGCTTTAATACGAACATAATCCAAAACTTGTTGAACAGTCATATCAATATTAACTGTCATAACAAGAGGGTTCATTAAACCGCCGGCGGTTTCTTCGTTATATGTTAAAAGTTCTCTTACCTCATCGGAAAACTTTTGAGGAAGTTTATCCAAATAAGTTTCGGTTTCATCATCTTCCATATCACCCAAAACGTCAGCCGCAGCATCATGAGGTAACATTGTGATAATTCTTGATGCATGTTCCTGATCAATCGCACCCAAAATTTCAACTTGAAGTTGAGGAGGAAGATATTCAATAATTTCAGAAGCTTTCTCAACATCAATTAATTTAAAACATTCAAGACGTTCTTCGTCTTTCAATTCCTGTAAAATATCAGCTAAATCCGCACTGTGGAAACTGTTTAATTCTTCTTTAAGAGTTTCTTCTGATGATACATCATCAAGAAGTTCTCTGATTCTTTCAATTGTAGTCGACAAGTTTTTCATAATTTAATTATATATTAAATATTTTTTTTTATTTATAATAATTTTCAGATGGAGAAATAAATATGTATAAACAATTTTTTGAAGAAGAGACAATAAACGCACTAAAACAAGCTTATCCTGAGTTAACCTCATATAATTTAAAAGTTGAAAAACCTAAAAACGCAGATTTCGGAGATTTCGCAATAAACGTATCACCTTTGGCGAGAGATTTAAAAACCGCACCGCCTGTTATTGCTCAAAACATTGAAAAATATCTTTCAAAACAAGGTTACGAAGTAACTTTAATCGGAGGTTTTATTAACTTTAAAACAGGCAGCAAAATGCTTGCAGAAACAATAGAAGAGATTTTGACACAAGGTGAAAACTACGCAAAACCGAAAAATATCAAAACAGAAAAAATAAACTTGGAATACGTATCTGCAAATCCAACCGGCCCTTTCCATATCGGTCACGGCAGATGGGCAGCAATGGGCAGTGCTTTGGCTAATCTTTTAAAATTTTACGGTCACGATGTTTATCAAGAATTTTACATAAATGATGCAGGTTCTCAAATTCAAAAATTGGGAAAATCTCTTTTAATCAGATTAAAGCAACAAAAGGGAGAAAATATAGATTTTCCGACAGATGAAGTTGAAAGAAAAAATTACTATCCCGGAGAATATTTAATTCCTGTTGCTGAAAAATTTTTAAAAGAACACGAATACACCGAAGATGTAAAAGTTCTTTCCGACTATGCGAAATTAGAAATGGAAAGACTTCAACAAGAATTATTAAATAATTTCAGAGTACATTTCGATAAATTCTATTCTGAACTTGATTTACATAAATCAGGAAAAGTTGAAAACTCATACAAAAAACTTGAAGAAAGCGGAAAACTATACGAAAAAGAAGGCGCAATATGGTTCAAGTCATCAGAATACGGAGATGATGAAGACAGAGTAATTAAAAAGGCCGACGGTTCAAATACATACTTAACGGCAGATATTGCATACCATAAAGACAAATTAGACAGAGGCTTTGAAAGATTAATAAACATCTGGGGTGCAGACCATCATGGTTATGTAGCAAGAGTAAAAGCTTCACTTGAAGCATTGGGCTATGATTCAACAAAACTTGAAATTCTTTTAGGTCAGCTTGTAAACCTTGTAATAAACGGCGAACAAACAAGAATGGGTAAACGTAAAAACATGATTACTCTTGATGATTTAATAGAAGAAGTAGGCGTTGATGCGACAAGATTTTGGATGTGTATGAGAGATATCAACAACACGCTTGATTTTGATATTGAACTTGCTAAAAAATCAACTGATGAGAAGCCTGTATTTTATGTTCAATACGCTCATGCCAGAGCTTGTTCAATTTTAAGAAACACAGTAAACGACAAAATCGATTCTGAAACAGGAGAAAAAATTACAGCTCCTCTTACAAAAGAAGCACTAGACGAAACAATAAAAACATTTAAAGCCGAAAATATTATAAATGATGTTGAAAATGCAAAATCTCTAATATTAAAATTAGAAGATTTCAAATCAACAATAATACTTTCAGAGCAATCAAGAACTGTTTATACAATTTGCAGATATTTATCGGAATTGGCAGCAGAATTTCACTCATATTATACAAAAAATCGTGTACTTGTAGATGATAAAAATGTTATGAAAGGAAGACTTGCAATTGTTTATGCAACAAAATCTGTGCTTAAACAAGCTCTTGATATTCTTGCAGTTTCAGCTCCGGAAAAAATGTAGAATAGTTGAATAAAACAAAAAATAAGGCGCAGCTTTGAAAAAGCTGCGCCTTATTTTTAATTAAATTTTGTCTATCAAAAATACCTTTTGACCAACAATTTCATTATGAAGTGTTTTTATATCACAATTAATTTTAAAATGCCCCCAGCCAAGTTTATTCATCAGATTTAGAACAACAAATTCTCTTGCATTCATATCAGAATCAAGGATTTTAACAATAAAACCTTCATTTGTTAAAGTATTAACCACAATACAAAGTCCTTCAGCTCCAACTTTTGCAATACAATTCGGAGCTCCCTGCATAATTTTGGTATCTAATCTGTCTTCACCGCCTATAATGTAAGGATTATTTAAAAATGCATTTTTTATTTTTAAATATTTTTTAGCACAAAACAAATTCAAAAATCCACTAAGCATGTTTTTTAATGGCATTGAAAAAATCGGAACACCGCATCCGTCTGTTGAAACAGGCGTTTCATCATTATATTCGCAAAGTTCATAAACTTTTTTCTTAATCATTAATTGCAAAGGATGATTTTTTTCATAATATGTTTTCACATCAAATCCAAAGTGTTTTGCCAAAGCTAACATTAAGATATGCTTACCGGAACAATTATTATGAAAAACAGTCGGTTCATCACAAGTAATTGATTTTGCTAAAGGAGAATGAAGGCCGCATCTTATCCAACCCTCACAAATATCAGCTTTGTACATAAAACTTTTTGCCGATTGAATATGGCAATCTTCACCGGCATGAGAAGCACAGGCAATTGCTATTTCTTCTGATGTTAAGCCTAATTCTTCATCAAGTTTTTCATCGATTAAAAGAGCTGCTTGCAATGGTTTTGCGCAAGAACGAAGATAAAAAGGATATTTTTGAGTATCACCAAATTCCTTAAAGGCATTAGCCATTTTTAAAACAACAAAACCTGAATGTTCCTGTTCAACAAGACCATCTCTAATATGTTCAACAAGTCTGACAGGATAATAATAATTATTTTGCATTTTTCTTTAAGAACAATAAAATCTTATTCAATTGAGCTTTAAATTTAGCATTTTCTTGTTTTAGCTCATTAACTTCAGCTATATATTTTTCAACACTTGAACCGTCTAAAGACATACCTTCAGGTATCAATGACACATCCAAGATAAATCTTCTTGTAGCTTGTTCCTTAACTACGAGCAAAGCTTTTGAATCAGCCTCTGTAATATACCCAAATTCAATCATTAATTCAACAAACTTAGGACGTTCACCTTTTTCTCTAAGTTCTCTTTGAATACGAATAGTATGTTCTAATTGTTCAATGTTTATTTTACCGATACGTTTAAAATATTCACCTGTACGATATTTTCCTGCCAAATACCCCGCCATAACCATAACTTTGTTAGACGAAGGTAATTTGATAAAATTTTGTTCGCAACAAAAAATAAAATATTTTGCAACTTCTTCAATAGTCCAAAAATTATTAAGAGCAATAGTAATAATATCATTACCTTCTTCGACCAGTTCTAAGAAGGTATACAAATTATTATCCAAACCCGACTGACGTTCCAAGAACTCAGTTTTACCGATATAAGAGAGAGTTGGTCTATATAAGTGAAAACTTTCAGAACTACGTTCATTTATAAAATCTTCACTTAAGAAAGTTTCCAAATGCTCTCTCAAGCGAATATAAATAACTTGTTTTACCCACAAAGGAAAATCAAATAATTTTTCTACAAATGTATCTAATAAACTTTTTTTCAAAAAATCAACTCTCCGATTTATTCTATTACAAGTAATTATATATTATAATAAAGCTAAGTGCAAGTTATTACAAGAAAGAAACAAAAATGGCATTAGACGGTTTTTCACTAAAACAAGTTGGTTTAGCACAAGATAGCACATCTGCTCAAATGGCTATAAATACTGAACATGACATTCGTCA
>CADCPD010000201.1 GCA_902803265.1 uncultured bacterium
CAGTTAAATGAACACCATTTTTATCAATAACGCCTATTCTGTCACTGTCTCCGTCAAAAGCAATACCTAAATCGGCATTATGTTCAACAACAGCTTTTTTAATATCATTTAAAGTTGATTCATCACTAGGATTCGGATGGTGATGAGGGAATCTTCCGTCAGGATTTGAATATAATTCAATAACATTGCAGCCTAATCTTCTGAATAAATCAGGGCCGACAATACCACCTGTACCATTTGCACTATCAACTACAACTTTTATATTTTTACCGATATTTTTGAATTGTAAATATAATTCATTGATATATTCAGGAATAATATCAAACTCAACAGATTTACCAAAAGTATGAGAAAGCAAAGATTGTTTACTTTCTTCTATTGCAAGCTTTTTAACATCTTGAAATTGAACTTCATTCATTGATTGTTTATTAAATGTCATTTTTAAACCGTTATACTGACTCGGATTATGACTTGCAGTTACAATCATTGCACCACTAATTTTGTTACCTTCACCAATAATATCGTCCATATGCGCAAATTCAGAATAATAACCTATTGGTGTTGGAGCAAGACCTAAATCAACAATATTGGCTCCTGCAGAAGTAACGCCTTTTATTATAATATCTTTTAACTTTGGAGAATGATTTCTTGCATCCATGCAAACAGTAACCCAAATATCGCTTGGAGCTTTTCCTGTTTCTTTCATGATGTATTTTATATAAGCCTTTGACGTAAAGAAAAACAATTCCTCAGTTACATCTTTGCCGTAAATTCCTCTAATATCATTTTTTCCAAATGCTGTATCCCAATTTATCATTAAAACTTCCCCCAATTTCTTTTATTATGATAACATAAATAATATGAAAATAAAAACATCACACAGATTTAATAACCAAAATTTTGCAATAACATTATTTCTTGCGCCCGCGGTAATTGGAACATTAATTTTTATCTTAATTCCGACTATTGCATCATTTGGTCTAAGTTTTACCCAATGGGATTTGCTAAATGACATTAAATTTGTGGGACTTGATAATTATAAAGAAATTTTCACAGATAAAGTATTTATAAAAATTCTTATAAACACTATTGTTTATTCTTTTTCGGTAACAATCTTGGGTGTCATAATACCCTTAATTTTAGCAAGTATTTTAAACTCAAAAATTCGGTTTAAAGAGTTTTATAAAACAGCATATTTTATACCGTTTATAACTCCTATGATAGTTTCAGCAATTGTTTGGGAATGGATATTTGACCCCAATATCGGATGTTTAAATTCATTTTTACATTTGCATATAAACTGGCTATATGACACAAATTTTGCAATGCCGGCACTAATAATTGTTTCCGTATGGAAATTAATAGGGTACAACATAATAATTTTTCTGGCAGGATTTTCAGGATTAAATACAGAATTACTAGAAGCATCAAAAATAGATGGTGCAAATTCAATACAAACTTTTTGTAAAATAACGGTACCATTACTTTCTCCAACAGTATTTTTCGTCATAATAATAACTGCAATAAGTTCATTTCAGGTATTTGACCTAATTTACTTAATGACGCAAGGCGGACCTCTAGACAGCACAAATGTAATAGTTTATGCAATATACAAAAATGCATTTGAATATTTTAGAATAGGCAAAGCTAGCGCACTAGCATATGTTCTGTTCATAATAATATTCACACTAACAGCTCTTCAGTGGCATTTTAGAAAAAAAATGGTTTATTTAGAAAATGATTAATTAAAGCATATTTGCCAATTTAATCAAATTGTCATCTTTTTGAGGCATAGCAAGAGGCTTTGGAATAAAAATATCTTTGTATTTTTCAATAGCATAAGAATCAGTCATACTTGCAATATAATCTGTAACAGCTCTCTGGATTTTATCAGCATCGCAGTATTGTTTTAACATGTCAGAATAATATTCAAAAAGAGCTTTAATAATATTTCTTGATTTTTTTTCTTCCATTTTTGCAGGAGAATCAATATACACATTTTCAAACATCCATTTGCGAAGCTTTGTAGTGTATTCCCAACCTTCATCGCTCATTTTTACATATGGTTTATCAATAGAATTGTTAATAATTTCCATTATCATTTTATTCAATCTTCTTGATTGAACGGATGAAAAATAATCTCTGCAATCTTTTGGCAAATCATTTTCAGATATAACTCCTGCTCTAATAGAGTCTTCAATATCATGATTTATATAAGCAAGCTTATCAGCAAGTTGAACAGCCTGTGCTTCCAAGGTTTGAGGTTTATATCCCCAGCTGTGGGTTAAAATTCCATCAACTGTTTCTCGGCATAAATTCAAATCTTCAAGTATTTCAACCACTCGAACACTTTGTTCATTGTGATGGAAATGACCTGTAATCTCATTTAACACGCCTTCACCGCAATGACCGAAAGGAGTGTGACCCAAATCGTGACCTAATGCAATAGCTTCGGTTAAGTCTTCATTTAAATTCAATGCTCTTGAAATTGTTCTTGCGATTTGAGAAACTTCAAGAGTATGAGTTAGACGAGTTCTAAAGTGATCATCAAACGGTGCAAGAAAAACCTGTGTTTTGTGTTTTAATCTTCTGAAAGACTTTGAATGAATAATTCTGTCTCTATCTCTTTGAAAAGTAGTTCTTATAGGGCATTCCTCAATCGGTTTTAATCTACCCTTTGTATTCTTACTTTTTGTCGCATATTCGCTTAAATATTGAATTTCCCTATCTTCAATTTGCTCTCTTATAGTTATATTTTTGTTCATACGTATCAATCCTTTGAAATTATGATATAATAAAATCAATTAAAGGAGCATCATATGAGAGAACTATTTAATACGAACGTGAATTCTATAGAAACATATATAATGTTTAAAATAAACGAAAGAGCCTCTGAATTAAGAGAAGAACTAATAAAAAAAGGTAGAGAACCTATATCTCTTGCAATGGGTGCTCCAACTTGCAGACCACCACAATTTGTAATTGATGAATTGAAAAAACTTTTGGATATTGATTCAATGCATACATATTCATCACCAAGAGGGGAAAAAGCATTTTTAGAAGCTGTTTCTAACAGAATGAAGAAAAGATTTAACGTTGATGTAAATCCTAAAAATGAAATATGCTCTCTAATAGGTTCAAAAGAGGGTATAGCAAATATAATCAGAGCATTGATAAATTCAACAACAGATACAAAAGAGAAAGATATAATTCTCACACCAAACCCATCATATGCATCTTACAAAGAAATGGTAAAGGTTTCAGGAGGTTTATCTTATTCTGTACCGCTACTTCCGGAAAATAATTTTATGCCTGATTTGGATGAGGTATGGGATAACCTTATAAAAGACGGTTATAAACCTGAAAAAGTTAAAGCTCTACTTGTAAACTACCCGTCAAATCCTTTAGGTGCAACAGCAACATTGGAATATTATAAAAAAGCAGTAGAATTTTGCAAAAAGCACCATATACTTTTAATTGGAGACTCTGCGTATTGTGATTTATACTATGACGAAAAAGACAAACCACATAGCATTTTGGAAGTTGAAGGTGCTAAAGATATTGCCGTAGAATTTTTCTCTTTCTCTAAGCCTTATGCAATGACAGGTTGGAGATTAGGTTGGGTTTGCGGTAACGCAGAAGCAATAGGTCTTTTTTGCAAACAAAAAACAACAATAGATACCGGTATTTTTAAGGGGATTCAAATAGCAGGCGCAAATCTTATAAATTCTGAAGAAGCAGATAAGTATAACATGTGGCTAAATAATGAATTTAAAAGAAAAAGAGATTTATTTGCAAACGGATTAAAAAATTTAGGCTTTGAAATACCAATTGTACCCAATGCAACATTTTATCTTTGGGTAAAAATACCAAAAACTTATGATTCTTCAGAAAAATTCTGCGCAGATTTATTAGAAAAATCTGGCATTATGGTTGTTCCAGGAGAAGGGTTCGGCGACAATGGAAAAGGCTATTTTAGAGTATCTTACGTTTGTTCTGATGAAAAACTTCAAGAAGCCTTAGATAGAATGAAAGAAGACGGATTTAAATATATTTAAAGATTTGTAACATAATCATTTTTTTTGTTATAAAATCGGGTATTTGTGGCATATGTAACATGAAAGTTTAACTAAAAGTCAAATGGATTGGCTTGTTTTTGAACGGAATCTTAAGTTACTACATACAGTATAAAAGTTGTTACATATAACTTGGAGGTCTAAATGGATTTAGTATCAGTTTCTACCGGAATATCAAACCCATATACAAGTTTTTTTAACAATTCAGCTAACAATTCATCTTCAGAACTAAAAAGTTATGAAACTGCAGAATCTGGTAAAGGTGCTACAAGTAATATTGTAGTGGTAAAAAAAGGCAGCACTGGGTATATGTCAGATGTTGATTTTGATGATGACGGAACAATAACATTAGAAGAATTTAATAAATACTGTGAAGAAAATGGCGTTAGCGAAAAAGATAAAATGGCGTTAATGACTACGATGGAATTTTCTAAAGTAAAAGAAAATCTTATCAATAAAAATGTAAATAAAACAGCAGAACAAGATTCTCAAGCTGAAAATAGCGAAGATAAAAAGTCAGTATATGCGAAAAAAGGCGATAAAGAATATAACGAAGTAATGGACACCAATAACGACGGAACAGTTACTTATGCAGAATATGTAAGCTATTGCAGCGAACAAGCTGGCTATGAAAATAAAAATTCTTCAAAAAAAGAATTACAATATTCAAAATCAGAAAATAGCAAATCGGAAATAACTTCTACATGTGAGTATGAAGTTTAAAAGATATTTATAAAATATCAAAGTTACACAATTCTAATAATTAATATTAATAGCTTATTAAAATTTTATTAATTATTAGAATTTTTTTCATGTTTATTGTTTAATAAAAGAGAAAAGTAGGGAAATTTTATGACAAAACCAATAAAAAAAACAAACGCAGCACAAAGTGCAAGAACTTCAAACCATACATCAAATTCAGCGAAAACTAATAAGGTTAATTCTCAAATTCAAAGCGTATTCAATGAACTAGATAAGAATAATAAACAAGCTATAAAAGAACATGATCAATTTATGCAAGATATGTTCGGTGATAATGCATCTGACAAAACTAATTCAACGTCATCTCAACAACCAAAAAAGAAAGTTAGTAAAAGAACTCAAAAAGTTAATAATGAAATAGACAAAAATCATAAACAAGCTGATAAAGAACAAGCTCAATTTATGCAAGATATGTTTGGAGATGTTCTATAATTAATAAATATAAATAAAAAAGCGAATTCCAATATTTGGAATTCGCTTTTTTATTTATATTATTCAATCTAAGCAGTTTTGTATTTTTTCCAATCAGCTAATTCATAGTGCCAAACTTCATATGATTTTGATTTAAAATCTCCACCCCAAGCTATTGAGCCATTAGAGCGTTTTTTAATTTCTGCAGAAAAGGCATCCCATTCTTCTCGAGATAATCCTTTACCGCCTGATTTATATACTCCGCAGTCAAATGCTGCACCATAATTATGAGGTGAACTTCCTCCAGGAGCTACCATGTTACCTTTTCTTGCTCTGGCTGCATTTGACTCTGCAATAGACCTGAATCCATCTGATATAACAAAGGTATATCCTTTTTCAGCAGCCACTTCATTGAACAATGCAATTTGTTCCTGCATTTCTGGTCTTAAATTTTTATAATTCGTATAACCAAAAGTTAAAACCTGAGTTCCATTAGGCAACGTTTTTACAGAAACCTGATTTTTGTATTCAGCCGGAATATTGTCAGTATTTAATTCACCGTCATATACTTTTCTGTTTTTCACTTCATTAATCTTAGCATTAACTTCTTGAACAGCAGACTGAGCTTCTGTTAAAGCACCTTTTGCCTTAGATAATTCGCTTGATTTTACAGATTCAACATTTTGGACAGCTTTATTGTAAGTTGACATCTTAGCTTTTGTTTCTGAAGAACATGTCTTGCTTATTTTTTCCTGAATAGCCGCCTTTTCCTCAGCTAATTTGGTCTTTACCTCTTCAATTTTTGATTTTTCGGTATTTAATTTTTCTAAATCTTTCTTAAATGCATCTAATTTTTTATTTGCCGCATTTAATTCTTTATTTTTTGTGTCAATTTCTTTTTTCTTGTTCTTAATTTCTTTATTTTTTTCTGAAATTTTAGTATTGATTTCGCGCTTACGGGCATTTATTTTCGCATCTTTTTCAGCATCCTCAGGTTTGCCTGTTGTTTTACCTATTTTTGACAGAGAATCTTGAAGGGCAGAAAGCTGTTTATTAAAACTGTCACTTTGAGAAGTTAAAGATGCAATTTCAGAAGACAAAGATTTAATAGTTTCTTCTTGTGTAGAAATTTCAACTTCTTTATTATTTATTTTAACAGCATTATCATCCAGTTTTGCTTGATTTTCATTTATCTTTTGAAGATTTTTCTCAAATTCCTTATTTAGAGATTTACTAATATTGCTATCATTTTTTACAGCTTCCTTGTAATCCGCTTCTGCCTTTTGTTTGTCAGCAATTGCAGCTTTAACATTTTCATTAGAACCATCATGAACAGCATTCACAGCAGCTTGTTTTTCTTGTAAAGTTGCTTGTCTTGTAGCCTTTTCCGATTCAAGCTGTTCTAAAGTCATAGAATCTAGAGGATTTGCAGGAGGAGCAGGCTGAGAATAAGATGAAGATGAAGCTCTTGAACTTGCAGATGCAGTTGACAATCCAAAATTTGCCGCTGGAGCAG
>CADCPD010000202.1 GCA_902803265.1 uncultured bacterium
ACGCTTTTATATAACAAAAAAGCAGAGGGTAAAAACTCTGCTTTTTTATTTATGTTAATAATACAAATGAATTAAAGCATCGAAACAACTGAACTATACGATGATTGAAAACTTGATATTACACTTTCCAAGTTTTGGAACTGTTTTTCTAATCTTGCTTGATAAGCATCAATTTTTAAATTTTCGTTAGAAATACTAGTTTTCAAACTTGTAATTTGTTTATCAATTGAATTGTGTCTTGTTGTAAAATAACCTTTTGAATCAAGGGATTGTTCAATTTTAGCTTCCATCTTCGACAGAACACCCTGATTGTCTTTTCCGCCAATCAACAAGTCTTTAACTGCATCCGGATTGTTTTCAAAAGCTTCTAAAAATTTCTTTTCATCAAGCTCTAAATGTTCAGAAAGTTTTGAAACATCCGAAGTCGCTTTACCTGTAGAAATACCTATTTGAGAAAGCAATGTATAAACCGATGCCCCTGGATCTTTTGCTGTAGAAGTTGTTCTTAATGAGCTTCTGATAGAATTTAATGTTGATTCTCCGTATAAATCACCACCAGTTGCTGTTTTTTCATCAACTAAATCAAGAGTTGAATTATATTGAGAAATAAACTCTTTAACAGCTGTTAATAAGTCACCCGTATCCTGACTAACTTTAATAGTGGTTGACGGATTTTCTTCATCTGATACTTTATTTAAATTAAATGTAACACCATTTATACCTGATATATCAGATGTAACAGAATTAGAAGAAGCAATTTTTGTCTCACCGTTTATGGAAAAGACTGCAAAAGAGCCTAATTGTTGATTATTCAGTGACGTAACGCCTGATTCCTGATCCGTAGATGTAAAGCCTAATAAATCCGTAAAATCACTTGTTCCTTTTTCAATATTAATATTGAAAGACCCCTGAGTTTTCGCAGTTAAAGATATCTGACTTGTAGTTTTGTCAAAGGCAACTGTTACACCAGCATCTTCATTACTGTTTATTTCAGAAATTAAATCATCAAAAGTTGTATCTTCATCAATGGTAAATTCAGCATTACCAATAGTAAATGTACCTTTTGATGTTTCACCTAAAACATCTGTTATTTTATCAGAAGATTTAGCAATACTTAAAGTATGAAAACTTTCATAATTACCTTCAGCATTTGGCATTAAGGCAAATGCTTTAGAAAGATTTATGGTATCAGTAGAAGAACCAATAACAAGATTAGTTCCTTCATCTGCAGTAATTGAAACTTTACCGTCCGTAATTGAAGCATTAACTCCTTCAATATTATTAAGTTCAGCTAAAACATCTTCAACCCTTGACTCTTTACCAAGCTCAACAGTATTTTTAATACCATTAGTATAAATATCAAAAGATACGTAATCACCATCTTCAAGATTTGCAATTTCATCACTGATAGAGCTCATTAAAGATTTTTCATTTAATGCTAAAGCTTTTAAATCACTAGAAGCAACGGTAGCTGCTGCAAGTTGTTTAACTTTTAATTCGTATGAACCAGCAGCCGCACCGGAAACAGATTTTGCAGTAACAAAATCTTCATTAGTAGAAGAAGTTTTTGTTTTTGCAAACAAATCAAAGGTTCCGCCAAATTTTGAATCTGTAACTTTTTCAATTTTTGTTCTCAATGCATTAAAAGAAGACTGAACAGAAGACAATGCTGTCTGCTGTGCATTATACTTCGTTTGTTTAGAAGTAAGATTGTTTAAAGTCGTTTTTTTGACATTGACTAACGCTTCAACCCAAGAAGAGGTATCCATACCGGAAGCGAGTCCTGAAAAGGTAATAGTGTTGCTCATTAATAAATCTCCGTTTTATTAATTATATTAAAAGTATATTAATATTATAACATATATTTAGATGGTTTCAATCCTAACGCTGTAAAAATTTTTTTTTTAAATTATTTATTTCGTTACAAAATTTACAAAAGGTACAAAAAAAGGCTTCTTTTAGAAGCCTTTTTTTCTTTACCATTCATATTTTAATTAAATTGTTGTTGAGATTGAAGGAGCAATTTGGATGAATTTTCTAACTAATTCAGCATCCCATTGAATACCTGCACCCATTCTCAAGATTTCACAAGCCTTTTCAACACCCAAGCCTTTTCTGTAAGGTCTATCACTGATTAATGCGTGATATGTATCTGCTACAGCTACAATTCTTGCTGATAGAGGAATTTCTTCACCTTTTAATTTGCAAGGGTAACCTGTACCATCATAATGTTCGTGGTGATATTTTACCATTGGAATTAAATCTTTTAATGCTTCATTTTGCATTAATACTTTTTCTGCACCGATTGTAGGGTGTTGCTTCATAACTTCCCATTCTTCATCTGATAAGTGAGTTGGTTTTTTCAAGATGCTTTCAGGGATACCAATTTTACCTACATCGTGTAATAATGCACCTAATGAAATTCTTTTTACTTCATTTTCAGGAAGATTAATAGCTCTTGCTAATGCTTCTGCATATTTTGAAACTGAAGTTGAGTGACCTTTTGTATAAGGATCTTTTGCATCGATAGCACCTGCTAATGATGTTGCCATTTCTTCTAAGTGAGTTTGAGAAATGATATCTTCGTTATTGAATTTTTGAAGCAATTCTTCTTCAAAGTTAATACCTAATTGAGCATGACGTTTTGTTACAACATCAGCGAATGATTTTAATGCCATATCATCCCAGAAATTGAAATCTGAAGAGCTGATGATAGCGCTCATGCCGTCTTTATAACCTTTAGATTGTGAAATATACATAGCTTGTTCAGCTAATATTAATAATTTTTCTTGATCTTTAGCACATTGAGGATAATTAGCAATACCAACAGAAACTTTAACAGGTCCGATATCATCAACGAAACAGCAAGACAAGCTGTAAGTTAAATATTCTGCAATATATTTTGCTTCAGAAGTTGTTGTATCAGGTAATACAATAGCAATTTCATCTCCGCCGTAACGTCCTGCAGTATCATTTGGTCTGATATTTTGTTTAACTTTTTCAGCAACTAATTTGATTATTTCGTCGCCTTTTGCGTGACCTAATTCTCTATTGATTTTTGAAATGTTATTAACGTCTAACATAATAACTGAAACTTCTTTTTCTGATTTTTCAGCTTTTGCTAATTCTTGAGATAAGATTTCTTGGAAACCTCTGTGATTATGTAAAGAAGTTAAGCTATCTGTATTAGCGTGTTCATAAGCTTTTTCCAATAAATCTGCATTGTGCATAAATAATGCATAGTGATTAGAGATTAATGAATATAAATCAATATTTTCAGTAACATTGTTATCACCGATAATCATAACACCTAAACATTCATTAACTGAAATTAAAGGCAATATAGCAACTTTTGGTTGTTGTAAATATGATAATTTTAAGAATTTAGAATCATGTTTAACGATTGGTTTTTGAGAATTAAAACATTCAACAATCGGATTTGTATCATCTGATAAGAATACTCTTGAAGAGTAAGTCCCACCAACTTTATCAGTTAATTTAATATTGATACATTTTGATTGAGGATGGAATAAACCAATTGCAGTAAAGAAACAATTGATTTTTTTAGTCATAAAATTATGTAAAGAAGCATAAAAATCACTAACAGTTGTTTTACCTGTTAATGCTGCATTTAAAAATTGAATAACTTCTCTATAATCAAGTTCTTTATTTGTGTTTACAGTATCAAAAGTATGATTATAACCACAATATAATCTGTTAGAAGAAGTTCTTGTAGTTGTCATTGGTGTACGAGGCGCAATACCGTTACGTGAAATTGGGTTTGAAACCAATGATTTCACATATAAAACTTCTTTTTCTTCTTTTATTATATCAGTTTTGTTCAATATTATGCCTTTACAATTAACTATATAAATATAAAAACCATGACATCGAAATAATTGCTATGTGGATTAAAAATTGTTAAAATTTTTGTGGATTTTTACAAAACAATTATACAAAAATTTACAAAACTGGGCAACAATATTTTTACATATTGTAATAAAAAAACATAATAGAGTAAAAAATAAATTTTTAATTTATAACTGATGTACTTTTAAGATTTTTTGAAGTATGAGATTGAATATAAGTATTCAATAAATCATAACAAACCTTACAAACTTTTTCTGTTGCTTTTTTATCATAATCACTTTCGTAATTAAAATCGAATTGTTCCATAGCTTGCAAGAAATCTCTTATCTTATAATGTAATTTTTTAGAAATTTTGAAAGTTTCATTACATTCTTTACAAATAACGCCACCCATTTGAGTTGAAAAATACATATCTTCATTCAGAATTTGTTCACGACAACACAAACAAGTATCCAGTTCTATACCAAAACCGGCTACAAGCATTAATTTTAATTGAAACTTAATTACAGCAATTAAAACATCTTTCTTTGATTTAGAATTTGAAATTCTATCAAGAGCTTTATAAAAAAGTTCGTAAACCTCATCAGAAGAAGGATCATCTTCAACTCCAAACGAAGCAACTAACTCTGAAAGATAAATTGAATAGAACAATTTATCCATATCTTTTCTACTATTTGAAAAAGTATTTATTGCTTCTGCCTGACAAATTGTGCTCATATTTTTCCCCTTATGAAGCATTAATCTGTTTGCAACAAGAGCATCCATACGAGCCCCTAATTTGCTTTTAGGTTTTTTAACGCCTTTTGCTACACCTTTAATCAAACCTTTTTCTTTTGAATACATAACAACAATTTTATCTGATTCTGG
>CADCPD010000203.1 GCA_902803265.1 uncultured bacterium
AGACTTGCAGCAGACTTTGATAATTTTAGAAAGCGTCAGGCTCAAGAAAGAGAAAATTTACTAAAATATGGTGCAGAAGAAACAATGAAAAAACTTCTTGAAGTTTTAGATAATTTTGACAGAGGTTTAAAAGCTATAGAAAATTTAGAAGATGCTCAACAAGTAAAAGACAGCTACAATCTTGTTTGTAAGCAAATGTATGATGTATTAACTAAATTAGGATTGGAAGTAATTGATTCGGAAGGTAAAGATTTTGATCCTAATTATCATGAAGCAGTAATGCAAACTCCAACTTCTGAATATCCTGAAAATACTGTAATTGCTCAATTGCAAAAAGGTTATAAAATGGGTGATAAGGTGTTAAGAGCTGCATTAGTAAATGTTGCTACAGCTGAATAATTTTAACAGACTATAAAATATTTTGGTAGGAATTAGGAATGGCAGATTATTATGAAATATTAGGTGTATCAAAGGATGCCGATAAAAATGAAATAAAAAGTGCTTTTAGAAAAAAAGCAAGAGAATTACATCCGGATGTAAACAAAGCTCCGGATGCTGAAGAACGTTTTAAAGAGTTGGGTAAAGCTTATGAAACTCTTTCTGATGATAATAAAAGAGCAACCTATGACAGATATGGTGAAGATGGTTTAAAAAATGCAGGCTTTGATACTCAAGGACCATTTGCAGGTGGTTTTGGTGATTTAAGTGATATTTTTGAAAGCTTCTTTGGTGATTTTGGTTTTGGTGGCGGTCGCTCAAGACGTGATCCAAATGCTCCTGTAGAAGGCGATGATTTAAGATTGGACGTTGAAATCACTTTTGAAGAGGCTGTTTATGGTGTAATAAAAGAAGTAAAAATAGGTCATCTTGAAACTTGTGATAAATGTCATGGTACAGGTGCAAAAGAAGGTACATCTCCTGTAACTTGTCATATTTGCGGAGGTTCAGGTAAAGTTCAGCATACAACAGCTACTCCTTTGGGCCATTTTACACAAGTATCTGCTTGCCCAAATTGCCATGGTACAGGTCAAAAAATTGAACAACCTTGTGAACATTGTAAAGGTAAAGGCCAAGTTGAAGTAGAAAAGAAAGTTGAGTTAAAAATCCCCGCAGGTGTTGATACCGGATCAAAAATGAGATTGGCCGGAGAAGGAGATGCAGGTTTAAGAGGCGGTCCTGCAGGGGATTTGTATGTTGTAATACATGTTGCACCATCAAAATACTATCACAGAGAAGGTTTGAATATTATAACAAAACTTGATATAACGCCTGCTCAGGCAGTTTTGGGTGATAGCGTTTATATTAAAACAATAGACGGGGATAAAAAATTAAATATTCCTGCAGGAATTCAGACAGGAACAACATTGAAATTAGCTGGTCATGGTGTTCCTCATGTTCAAAAACCGTCTTATAAAGGCGACCATATTGTCCTTGTTTCAATTCAAACACCAACAAATATTACTGATGAAGAAAGAACTTTGTATAAGCGATTGTATGAAATTAATACAGGCAAAAAAGCACAAAATTCTTTTAAAGATAAAATGAGAGGAGTTTTTAATTAATGCATAAATTTTTGCTTGTATTTGTATCGTTGTTAATTTTTTCGATGCCGTCTTTTGCGGCAAAAATTCCAAATGATGTTAAGAAAATTTTGGATGACAGTTTTTATGGCAAAGAAGAAATAAGATTTGATGGTCTTATAACTCTTCCTGATTCAACAATATACCTACCTCTTTATCCGGCAAGAATAAAAAAACCTGAAACTGTTATTATAAAACAAACTTATCCGGAAAATAAAGAGTTGAAAGACTTACCTGAAATTGTTATTTTTAACAATGATTTCGTTTTGATGAAAGTTATAAAAGATAAAGATGGTAACAAAACTTTTGTAAATCCGGATCCTATGCCTATTGAGGTAAAAACAGGCTTGTTGCCTCAGGATTTGTTGGTTCCGAAAGGATTGGTTGTTCCGGAATGTATGAAAACCGTTATTGGCTCTTTAAAAATTCAAACAAAAGAAGATCCGGGGTTAAGAGTTAGATCAGAAATTACTGAACATTTAAACCCTGTAATCATAAAAACAATTAACAAAAATCTCGTCAAAGAAGTTGGCGAATTAAAAAATAAACTTTTATATATTTCAACTTGTTACTCTAAAAATATTCAAGTAGTTGAAGGTGAAAGTTCAACTCCTACATATGCTTTAACTCAAAAAGCAATTCCTATTGATATGAAAATATCACCTGATAATAAATATTTACTCGTGACAACATACAATAACAATTATTTGGATGTTATTTCGTTAAAAGAGGAACAGATAATAAAAAGAATTGAACTTCAATCTCAACCGGAAGAAATTGTAGTGGATAATTACGAGAAAAAGGCCTATGTGTCAAGTCCACTTGATTCAAGTATCTATGTTATTGATTTAAAAACAATGCTTTTAAAACAAAAACTAAAAGTAAATGGTATGTGTGAAAAATTATACTTGACGGATGATTCTACAAAGATGTTTTATCACGATAAAAATACCGGTATAATATGGGTAATTGATATTTATGATGATTATACAATTTCTGAAATGGGTACGTTTCCGAATGTTTCAAAAATTGTTTATGCCCAAAACAAGGTATACATGTTATCAAGAACAAAAAACAAACTGGCAATTGTCGATTATGTAACAAAAGGCTTAATCCATGAAATGGATGTTCCAAAGACTCCGGTTGATATGCTTGTTCATAAAGATAATTTAGTTATTTTAGGTGGTAATGCTAATGAAGTTATGATTTTAGATACAAAAGACGATGTTGTAGTTGCAAAATTGGAACTAAATACAAATGGTTTTGCTACGACTTTAACTCCTGTAAAAAATACTGATATAGTTCTTGTAACGGATACAAAAGTTGGAAAATATTGCGTTATAAATGTTTCTAAAAAGTTATTAACAAAGACAAATAATTTGCTTATTCCTGTGAGCAGAATGGTAATAATAGATAAAAAATATGGATCAAATAACAAATAATTTATTAACTGAACTTGAAAAAACTCAACATGATTTTTGGAATATTTCAAGAGAAACTGCAAATTTTTTGAGTATATTAATAAAATCTTCAAATAGAAAAAATATGCTTGAAATTGGGACTTCAAACGGATATTCGGGAATTTGGTTTGCAAAAGCGTTGAAAGAAAATGGTGGTCATTTTACGACTATCGAATTTTATGATAAAAGACAAAGTTTAGCGAAAGAATATTTTCAAAAATGTGAAATAGACGATATTACAACATTTTTACAGGGTTCCGCAGTTGAAGTTTTGGAAAATATGCCTGAAAATCAAGAATTTGATATCGTCTTTATTGATGCAAATAAAAGGGAGTATATAAAATATTTTAAATTAACAGATAGAATGCTGAAAAAAGGCGGAATAATCGTAGCCGATAACATAACATCGCATGCTGAAAAAGTTAAAGAATTTGTTGATGAAATTGAAGCTGATGAGAGATATCAGGTACAGGTCTTAAATCTGCCTGCTGGCTTGCTTTTAGCCTATAAAAATTTTGATTAAATTTTATGTAACACTTTGTTAACAAAGCATGGAAAACATGGCAAATAAAAGTTTTTGGGTGTTTTTTTATATACATAGGTAGAATTATATATTTTAGTGTAGGTCAAATGGAAGTTAACAATATTCAATCTTCAAACAACATCAGCTTTTCAGCAAAGGTAAATGAACAAAAACCTTTGAAATATCAAAAAGATACAGTGTTGAAAAATAATTTAGCAACACAAGTTGAAGTTGCAACAGACAAGTTTACAAAAGCATTTACAACATACCCTGCAAAAGGTTTAAAAGGTGACAAAAACGCAAACTTTTATGAATTTTTGACAATGGGTACAGTACCTTATGTTTTAGGTAGTGCAGCTTTAATGGGTGTATTTAATTTGGCAAACAAATATTTCACTCCTTTTGCTCAATCAAAAGCTGGTTCAGTTGGTAAAAAATTAGCTTTAGGTGTATTGTTCTACGGTGCAGCAAAAGAAGCTTCAAAAGCATTAATCAATAAACCTGTAAAAGCTTTAACAGGCGTTGATACAGAAATGCCTTATGCAAAAGTTGTAGAAGGCTTACCAAAATTTGAAGGTGATAAAAATACAAAAAATATTGAATATCACAAAGTATTTGAAAGTGTAGAATTCCCAAGATACGATTTATTATACGGTCACGGTGAAGAAAGAAATGCATATTACGATAAAGTAGCAAAGAAATTAGGATTAGGTGAAAACTTAAAATCTTCAGATAAAGAAGTAAAACCAAGAATAAAAGAAATAGTTTCGAAATCAAATTCGGCAAAGAGCATAGCCTCGTATCTGTGGGCGGGAGTCGGAGTCGGGTTAGCGGTACAGAAACCTTGGGATAACTTCTTTACCGCAACGACCAAGGGACAAGGACTTAAGAAAGTCGGAAATTGCATCAAGTCCTTTGGAAGGAATTTCGTAGAAAGTGCCAAAGAGTTATGGACGGGTGGAGCGAACCCAACAAAAGGTCAAAAAATCGCAGGTAAGGCACTAATCGGAGCGGCAGTCGCAGCAACAGTTCTCGGAGTAGCAAACACAGTAATCTCAGCAAGACGATCATCAAAATTAAGTAACGAAGAAGTATTTGATAAAAACAAACAAGTCGTCGAAGGTTAAAACAAAAATTTAGGTAGAAGGTTAAACAATTAAATGGCAATTACAGCAGTTAATAATACAATATCAACAAAAGCTCAATCTCAAAATTGGGAAAATTGGAAATCTTCTTCTGTAAATGGTACTCCAATTTCTACAGAAGGTTTAATCAGACCAACAGAAGCAAGAGGTAGATTAGTTAATGATCCTATTATTCCATCTCCAAAAAGAGTTTTAAAAGGTATTTCATATCAAGCAAAAGCTTTGAAAGACGGTTTTTCAGGAAAAGCAAACGATCACCAATTAGGTAAATTAAACGATGTAGGAATGAAAGTTGGCGGTTTGGCTTTAGCTGGTTACTTAGCTACTCAAAAAGCTACTCCAAAAACAAAATTAATGGAATTTGTTGGATTAGGAACTTTCTTAGCTGCAATGAATTTATGGCCAAAAGTAGCAATTGCAGCACCTGCAAAAGCTATTCATGGTTTTAACCCAATGCAAAAATATGAAGACAGCTTTGGAAGAGAAAAAGCATACTTCCAAGATGCTCAATACACACCAACTGACTTATATTCAAACGAAAAATTACAAAAAATCGGTGACAGAATGGGCATCGATAAAAATATAAACGACAGAAACGATGCTACTATGAAACAAATGAAAAAAGTAGCAACTCAAAATAACACATTATGGATGTTAACAGCAGGTATCGCTTCAGCAGTATTCTCTGCATTAGCTTGTAACCAAGCAGAAAAAGTTATTGATCCTGCATTAGAAAAAGCAAACAACAAAAAAGCTGATAATATGTTAGCAAACTTTGATGAAGCTTGTAAAAAACAAGAAAACAATAAAATGATTGAATCATTAAACAAAGTATTTGCTGACAATAAAGATAAAGCTATTGATAACAAATTAGTTGAAAAAATCACTTCAATCATGACAAAAGGTATGGATCCTATAACAAATGACGGTGTTAAAGCAGATTTAACAAATATGTTATTAGGTGATAACAAAGCTGTTGTTGATGAAAATTTAGCAGAATCAATTATTTCTGGTTCTAAAAAAGCTCTATCAGAAAGATTCAGCGAAGAAGAAATGGCAAAAATCTTACCTAACAAAGAAGAAATGGTAGAAAGTTTCAAAAATTCAAACTTTATGGGTAGAGAAATTGCCGGTGAAGAATTAAAAGATTTAAGAACAGTTGTTACTTCAGCTTATATTTCAAAAGCAAAATCAAACGGTTTAGCTAAAGATGATTTAAAACATATCAAATCAACAGTTTCAGCTTCAGCTGATGAAACATTCTCAGCAGCTTCAAGTTCAAAATTAAACGATGCTAAAATAGCAAAATTAACTGAAGTTGCAGAAGTAATGAATAAATATCAAGCTAAAACAAAAGTTTTAGATGATTATGCTCAATTAAAAGTTGCTGATAAACCTGATTCAGTTATTGCAGCTTACTGGAATTCAGTTTCTGGTTCATTAATCAAAACAATGGGTATTGATTTTAAAGAACTTGAAAAAGTTAGAAATAACAGAGAAATGGTTCAAGAATTAGTAAGAGGCAAAATGGAAGAAATCACTTCTGATGATGCTAAATACGAAACAGCAATCAAAGCAGTAACTTCAAAAGTTGCAGAATTAGACCAAAAAATTAAACCTGAAGATACAAAAAAATATTCAGAAAAAGTTGTAAAAGTATATGATGATTTCGCAACTGAAATGGCTCAAAAAGGTATGAATGAAACAGCTAACAAATTAACAGCATACAATGTTGGCGGTAAAGGTTCTTTAAAAAGAGTTAAACAAGTATACTTTGAAGAAAGAATCGCTGGGGTTAAAAACTCATTCAGCAGATTAATCAATACAATGGATACATACAGAAGAGTTTCAACTGGTAAATTTAGCCCTGAAATGAACGGTATGAGCAGAGAAATCAAAGAAGGTTTAATTGAATTAACAAAACAAACTACATTACAAGGTCACTCATCAGACCACTCAATTAAATTCTACTTTAACAGAAATCAAAATCCAAACCCTGATACATCAGAAGTAGAAATCAAAGATGGTAAAGTAGTTAATAAATATTTTGATAAATCAAAAGGCGTAGACATTCCAGCAGACTACGATTTCTATCAAAAAGCTATGAACTTTATGTATAAACAAGACTTCGATCCGATAACTAAAAAAGCTTTACAAGAAAGCAAAATGGAAGATCAAGTTAGAGGATATATGAACGACGTTCATAAAAATATAGGTGGAGCTGATTACTTCACAAAACCAAACCACAAAACAGGCGCAGACCAAAATGCATCAAGCGAATACAAATTCTTATTATTAGGCGTAGCTCCGGATGAAATGTTCACAAAAACAATCCAACAAACATACAACACTCAAAAGTGGGGCAAGACATTCGGAACAGCAGGTGCAATCCTAACAGGTCTAACAGTAGCAGCACAGTTCTTGTTCGGTAAAGGTAAAAAAGTTTAAATAAATTAAATCACAAATTAGTAAATGCAAAGAATTTTTTAGGGAAGTTAAATAAAATGGTAGCGGTAAACAAAATCACAACAGTAAATACAAACAGAATTCAACCTTCAATGGTACAACCAAAAGTTTCTGCAAAACAAGTTGAAACAAGAGATGCATCAAAGGTTACAAACCCATTTGAATCAGGTTTAAAAGCTCAAGCTATGATGAATATGGCAAACGTAAAAAGAGTTGAAGCAAAACCTGTTCAAAAAGCAGCTTACAAAAATAATTTAAGAACAATGTTCCAAAACAATGATGCAAAAATATTAGCAATCGTTCCAAGAACATTCAACGCTAAAGATGAAAACGGCGATGAAAAAATTACAGGAAAAGAACAACACGGAACATTATTAAACGCAATCGAAAGATTAGACGAAATTAAAAAAGAAGGTTTTAACTGTTTCCACGTATTACCAATCCATGAAACAGGTAAACAACACGCAATGGGTACAGCTGGTTCATTGTACTCACCAAAAGATTTCTTATCAATAGATTCTAACTTAATTGATAAAAATGACAAAAGATCTCCTAAAGAACAATTCAAAGCATTTACAGACGCTTGCCACGAAAGAGGCATCAAGGTTATGTTGGACTTACCAAGCTGCTCATCATATGATTTGTACTTGGATGAACCTGAAATGATGGCTAAAGAACGTGACGGTCAAGCAAAAACTCCTCAAGGATGGAATGATATCAGAATGTTCCAACCTTACGCAGACGAAACAAAAAGAACTTTGAATCCAAAATTACTAGACTTACACAAACAATATGTTGATATGTGTGTAGATTTAGGTGTAGACGGAATCAGAGCAGACGTAGCAAGAGCGAAACCTACTGAATTCTGGGATGTAATCATTCCTTATTCAAGACAAAAAGATCCTGAATTTGCATGGTTGGGTGAAACTTATACTTACGAAGATGCATCTCCACAAGCAAATATGCCTTATGACAGACCGGAAGATTCTTTAAAATCAGGTTTTGATGCATACTACGGACAATACCACATCTTCCATGAATGGGAAAACGCAAAAGGTTTAATGGACTTCGTTAAAGAAAACCTTGAAATGTCTAACAAATTAGAAAAAGGTAAATCAGTAATCGGTTCATTCACTACTCACGATGATATTTCACCAATGTTCCATGGTGGTACTGATTATTGTAACTTAACAGCAGGTCTTCAAGCTACATTACCTATGTTAAACCCATACTATGTAGACGGATATCAATCAGGTGATTATTATGTTTACGGTTATGAACACACAAAACAAGATCAAACTCAAACAGATAATCATGAAATGACAGTTCACAACGGTAAACTTGATATCTTCAATTTATCAAGAAAACCAGGTGGAAAAAATCCTGAAATCGGTAAATTCATGACTGAATCATTCAAAATGAGAGATGCTCACAAAGACGTTATAACTCACGGTTCATTTATTGAATTAGATAAAGAAAACGATAAAGAAGACCAAGTAATTGCTTTTGCAAGACACAAAGACGGTAAAACTTTATTGGTAGTAGGTAACAAAAATATTAACAGACCGGTTAGCGCTAAAATCAAAGTTCCTACAATGAAAGCTGATCAAAAATTGGAAAACTTACTTCCTGCATATGGTGAAAAGAGCCAATTCCAAGCAGCAGACGGAGAATTAAGAGTAAACTTAGGTGCATCAAGAATTCACGTATTTGAAATTGAAACTCCTGAAATCGAACAACACACTGATAAAGTTTACAAACAAAACTTATAATCGATACTTTTATGATAGACATTAAAAACACGAGATATTAAACGACACCTTCTTACAAGGTGTCGTTTGTAAATTTTTTGTAATATATTTAAAGATTAAAAAAATTATTCCGATAAATTCAGTATAGATAAGGAGGTTTTATGTCTATAATTTCTCATTTAAACAAGTTTAATAAAGCTAATAATACGCAACATGCGAATAAAACCGAAAAAATTAATAATGATAATAAAAAAAATAAAGATGTGAACTATGCTCAGATGCTTGGCCCCGAAGATTTAGAGTCTCATGATGCTGCATCTTATGGTATCAAAATGGTAGATGAGCAAGAACAAAAATATTTTAATGATAAAATTAATGATTTAACAAAGACAAAAGAAGAAATTGAAAAAAAATTAGAAGATATGCCGAATAGCGGATTTAATAAACTTATAAGGACTATGTTGAATAAGCAATTAGAAAGTATAAACAAGCAGATAGACCATTTTCAACAAGCTAAGTCAGATGATAATGAAAAAGATAAATACGTAAAGAGTTTAGAATCTAAAAAGGCAGCTTACGTTGAGTTTCAGAAAAAAAATCCAATATTTGCTCACGTATATGATGATCAAATTAAAAAGCTGGATGAAGAATTGGCAATTTTTAAAAAGTAAAGCTTTATTCTTTTATAAAGAATTGAACCTAATGTTTCAAATTTTTCAAAGCGTTAATTTCATCTTGATAAGGTGAGATGTTATTTAGCTTTTCAATTATAGGCGGTAATTTTTCAATTACGTAGTCTATTTCTTCTTCTGTTGTAAATCTGCTTAGAGAAAATCTTATAGAACCGTGTAAAGCTGTGAATGGTGTACCCATAGCTCTTAAAACATGGCTTGGTTCTAAAGAACCTGATGTGCAGGCACTTCCTGAACTTGCACAAATACCAATGTCTGATAAATGTAATAAAATTAATTCGCCTTCAATGTACTCAAACCCAATATTTGTAGTATTTGGGACTCTGTTTGAGATAGAGGTATTTAATTTAGCATTACAGATATTTTTAACGATATTTGTTTCTAATTTATCTCTTAAACGTTTTATTTCAGTTGCTTCGTATTTTAGGCTTTCTTTTGCAAGTTCTGCGGCTTTTGCTATACCAACGATGTAAGGTACGTTTTCAGTTCCTGCACGTTTTCCTCTTTCTTGATGACCGCCGATAATTAAAGGATTCAAAAGAGTTCCTGATTTAACGTATAATGCACCAACACCTTTCGGTGCGTGAAATTTATGACCAGAAACGCCTAACATATCAATGTTTGCTGTTTGAACATCAATATCAATTTTTCCTGCAACTTGAACTGCGTCTACAAACAATTTGGTTTCCGGATTTTTAGATTTGACAATTTCGCTTATTTTTTGAACAGGAAAAATAACACCTGTTTCATTATTTGCCCACATTGTTGCAACTAAAGCAGTATCTTTATCAACTTTTTCCTGCAACTCTGCCAAATCAAGTTCACCGTTTGAGTTTACTCCGATATAATCAACTTTATAACCTTGTTTTTCATAATATTTGAATACATTTAACACACAAGGGTGTTCAACTTTTGTTGTTATGATATGTTTTTTATTTTTTTCTGTTTCCAAAAGTCCTCTGATAGCTGTGTTTGCGCTTTCAGAACCGCATGATGTAAATATAATTTCGTTTGAAGTTTTTGCGTTGAAAAACTCTTTCATCATTTCTCGCGATTCTTTTATTGCTTTTGAAGCCTTTTTGCTGAAGTCATACATACTTGAAGGATTTGCGTATTCTTCTTCAAAATATGGCATCATTTCATCTACAACTTTTTTATCAACTTTTGTTGTTGCGTTATTATCCAAATATATCATTTTATTGTTCAATGTTTATAACCTCTATGTCTTTATCTATTGCATCTCTTAGCGTTTGTTCTACAAAAGATTTTAGTGTTAAAACTGAATTTCTGCATTGAGAACAACGTCCGTGTAGTTTTACATAAACTTTATTGTCGTCAATATCAACAAGTTCTATATCCCCGCCATCTTTTTGTAATTCCGGTGCAATTTGATTTTCTATAACTTTATTAATTTTCAGTATCTTTTGAGCAGAAGAAAGTTTAGGCTTTTCAGCTTTTTCTTTTGCTTCGTTATTTAAATAATCATTTATAATCTGCTGAATAGTACCTTTACATCTTCCGCAAGCTCCGCCAGCTTTTGTATAATTTGTTACATCTTCAACAGTTTTTAAATTATTTACTTTTATTGCTTCGATGATTTGTTGTTCAGTTACATTAAAACAGGTGCAAACGATTTTATTTTCTGTTTCTGAATTTAAATCGTTTAATGTTATTTCTTCATTAAAATAATTTTTCAAAGCATCTTCAAGGGCTTCGTGTCCCATAACAGAGCAGTGCATTTTTTCCGGAGGTAATCCGCCCAGTGCATCTGCTATATCTTTATTTGTTAATTTTCTGACTTCTTCAATAGGTTTTCCTATAATCATTTCTGTCATCATTGAAGAACTTGCAACAGCTGAACCACATCCGAAAGTTTGGAATTTTGCATCCACTACAATACCGTTTTCTATTTTTAAATAAATTTTCAATGCATCTCCGCAGGCAAGAGAACCTGCTTCTCCTATTGCATCTGCATTATCAATTTTTCCGACATTTCTCGGGTTTCTGTAATGGTCTAAAACTTCTTCTGTATAATCCCACATAATTTCACCTTATCTTTCTTGCAATTTTATTTTATCGCAAAAATAAATAAAGTTCATACCTCAAAAGTTTAAAGAAAAGTTTAACTAATTTTCTTTTACGACTTTTTGAAGACCTTTTGGTTTATCAACATTTCGTCCAAGCATTAAAGCAATTTCCAGTGCTAGCATTTGTATTATTACTGCATTAGAAAACATTCTCATTGTTGCATCATCATTATCAATTGTTATATTTAAATTTGGTATAAAATTTTCATGGGTTCTTCCGATTATATAAATCGGCGGATTATAGTCTTTTTTTATTTTTTCAAGATTTTTCATTGCTGTATAAGAAACACCTGATGCAGATACATATATCAACGAACATTTATTATTTAAAACTGCCACGTGACCATGCATAAATTCGCCTAAAATATTTGCATTTATATTAAGGTATGATGTTTCTTTTATTTTTAAAGAAGCTTCTTTAGCTAAAGCATAAGAGATTCCGTCAGCTGTTATTACAATATTTTTACTTTTCTTTAACAGCTTTGCTAATTGAACAACTTTTTTTCTGTAATCAAATGTTTTTTCAATAACAGACGGTAATGTTCTTAATGCATCTAATCGTTCTGTTATATCCATACCTTTTTTCTGTGCATATTTTAAAGTAATCAAGTACAAACATAACATTTGTGCTGTAAATGATTTTGTAGCCGCAATACTTTTTTCTTCTCCGGCATGACAGTCTATTTTGTAGTCTGAAACCTCCCAAATAGAAGATTCTTCTTTGTTGGTAATGCACATAATAGGCATTTCCATTTGTTTAGCGCGTTTTGCAGCACGCAGAGTATCGCTTGTTTCTCCTGATTGAGTAATGAATATGTATAAAATACCGCTATCAGAAGGAACTTTTGGTTTTAGTAAAAATTCGCTTGAATAAATTGCTCTTGCTTCAATATCTGCAACTTTTCCAAATAAATCCGCTCCGTATCTTGCGCAATGGTACGATGATCCGCTTGCAACAAGAACAACTTTTTTTATATCTGTCGGTACTTCAATAAGTATTTCATCATTATCTGTTAAAAAGCTTTTTAATATTTTTTGCAATATCAAAGGTTGCTGATGGATTTCTGTTTCCATCGAAGTCTTTTTTCTTAATAGCAAATTATCCATTAAATTTCCTTATATTTTTTAATTATTATCCTAAAAGTTCTTTTAATATTTCATTTACAGATTGAGGGTTAGCTCTGCCTTTAGTTTCTTTCATAACTTGACCAACAAAGAATCCGAATAATTTATCTTTTCCGCCTCTGTATGCTTCTACTTGAGAAGGATTTGCGTCAATTATTTTTTGTGCGATTTCTTTTATTGCGCCTGTATCAGAAATTTGGCTTAATCCTTTCTTTTCAACTATTGCAGAAGCCTTTTCTCCGTCTTTCATCATATCAATAATTATTTGTTTACCGATATTATTTGAAATTGTAGCTTTTTCTATTAATGCAATTAATTCAACCAAATTTTCCGGAGTTAATTTTGTATCATTTATAGATAATTTTTGTTCTTTTAAGTATGCTGCAACTTCACCCATTAAGAAGTTAACGGCTATTTTAGGATTTCCTCCAAGTTTAAGAACTTCATCAAAGAACATTGCCAAATCCATTTGTTCAACGATTACAGATGCGTCGTATTCACTTAAGCCTAATCCGATATATCTTTGGCGTTTTTGTTCCGGTAATTCAGGCATAGTCTTTCTTACTTCTTCAACCCATTCTCTTGAAATTACAAGAGGCATTAAGTCAGGTTCAGGGAAGTATCTGTAGTCATGTGCGTCTTCTTTTCCTCTCATAGAACGAGTTACGCCTGCATTATCATCCCATAATCTTGTTTCTTGAACTACTTCTTCACCGTCTTCTACAAGTTCAATTTGACGGTCTATTTCATATTCTAAAGCTCTTTCTAGGGCTTTAAAACTGTTTACGTTTTTAATTTCGGCACGTGTACCAAATTTATTTGAGCCTTTTGGCATTATTGAAATATTTGCGTCACATCTCATTGAGCCTTCTTCAAGGTTTCCGTCGCAAACACCTACGTATCTGACGATATTTCTTAATTCTTCCATATAAGCACGAGCTTCTTGAGGTGAACGCATATCAGGTTCTGAAACTATTTCTAAAAGAGGTGTTCCGGCTCTGTTTAAATCCACTAAAGAATATGAAGAACCTGCCAAACCGTCAGCTCCGGCATGAACTAATTTTCCTGCATCTTCTTCAAGGTGAGCTCTGGTTATTCCTATTTTTTTTCCGTTTACGATTAAATAACCTTTTCCGCAAATAGGTTCGTCATATTGTGATATTTGATAACCTTTTGGCAGGTCTGCATAAAAATATTGTTTTCTGTCAAATTTACATTTTTCTGCAATTTCACAGTTTAGCGCCAAACCTGTTAAAATTCCCATATTTACAACAGCTTTGTTTAATACAGGTAAAACACCGGGCATTCCTAATGTGATTGGGCTTA
>CADCPD010000204.1 GCA_902803265.1 uncultured bacterium
TAAATCAATTCTTCTTTCTTGTTCTGTCATTTCTGATGCTTTTTTAGGAGCATTTGGATTTGTTACTGTTTTAGGATCTTCGCCCATTTCACGTGGTCTTGATTCATAAGTAGGTCTTGATGGACTTGAGTAATTCGATACGGTTCTGTCATAATAATCTTGCTGCTGTTGTCTTGATGGAACGGTAGCAGGATCTTCACCCATTTCACGCGGTCTATATTCTCTATATTCTCTCTGAGGCTTTGCAGCAGGCATTTTTTCGCCCATCTCACGAGGATAATAATTGCTCTTTACTGTGTAATCTTGAATAAACATAACCTTAACTCCTTTATTTAACTTAACTACCTATTAAAACCTTTCATAATTCTAGTAAATATTCACGTATTATTTATACAATACGTTAAATAAGTCACACACCTTACAACTTATATAAGTTTTTTTTCAGTAGAAAATTGCTAAAAAAATTTTTACATGTTACAGCTTTGTAACATGTAAAACTCAGTTATATCAACCTTTTGATATTATATGTTTTTTTATATTGTTATAATATTCATTTTTATCACCATATTTTTCAAGATATTTAAGCAAATCATTTGAAGTAATAAAACCTTCTTTATATGCAAGTTCTTCAATACAACCTATTGATATCTCTTGTTTTTCCACAATATTAACGTAATTTGAAGCTTCAAGCATAGATTCATGAGTTCCGGTATCAAGCCACTTAAAGCTTTTATCTAAAATTTCAACGTTTAATTTTCCTTTTTCTAAATATATCTTATTCAAATCAGTTATTTCTAACTCACCTCTGCCTGAAGGTTTCAAGGTTTGAGCGTAACTACAAACATCATTATCATAGAAATATAAACCGGTAACAGCATAATTTGATTTTGGAGATTGAGGTTTTTCTTCAAGTGAAAGAACTTTTTTATTTTCATCAAATTCTACTACACCAAATCGCTCAGGATCTGGAACTTCATATCCAAATACTGTGGCGCCGGAGTTTTTATTAATTGCATTTTTCATTATCATACCAAAATCTTTTCCATAGAAGATATTATCACCTAAAATTAAGGCAACAGAATCCTTTCCAATAAAATCTTCGCCGATAATAAATGCATCAGCAATACCCTTTTGCACATATTGTATACGGTATTTTATGTTTATTCCTATTTGAGAACCATCTCCAAGTAATTTTCTAAAATTTTCATAATCTGCTTCATTTGTTATTATAAGAATATCCTTTATTCCCGCTCTCAAAAATGTTGAAAGAGGATAATATATCATAGGTTTATTGTATATTGTTAGCAAAATTTTTGATATTGGTAATGAAGCCGGGAACAAACGAGTTCCTGCACCTCCGGCAAGTATTATTCCTTTCATCCTTGTTTGGTCTCCTTATCAGAACTTTTTCCCATAGAATAATATTCAAATCCTTGTTTTATAAGCTTTTCTTTATTATATTGATTTCTGCCATCAAAAATAACAGGATTTTTTAATAAAGATTTTATCTTATCAAAATCAGGACGTCTAAATTCATTCCACTCTGTTAATAAAAGCATTGCATCAGCATTCTTCAATGCTTCGTATGAATTTTTTGAATATAATATTTTATCTTTAAATATACCTTTTGCTGTTTCCATTGCTTTTGGATCATAACACTGAATTTTGGCACCTCGTTTTATAAGCTCATTTATTATTGTAATTGATGGTGCTTCCCTCATATCATTTGTTTTGGGTTTAAAAGACAATCCCCAAATTGCAAAAAGTTTATCTTCTAAATTTTCTCCGAATTTTTTAATTATCTTATTTACGAAAATATGACGCTGACGCTTATTTACACTATCTGTAGCTTCTAAAATACTGTAATTACAATTATTATCTTTTGCCGTTTTTATTAAAGCATTTATATCTTTTGGAAAACAGCTTCCGCCGTAACCTAATCCGGCAAACAAAAATTGTGACCCAATTCTTTTATCAGCACACATACCTTTTCTTACCATTTCAGCATCTGCACCAACTTTTTCACAAATATTTGCTATTTCATTTGCAAAAGATACTTTTAAAGCCAAAAATGAATTTGAAGCATATTTTGTCATTTCTGCAGATTTAACATCCATCATAATTATAGGATTTCCTGTTCTTAAAAACGGAGCGTACAATTCTTGCATAATTTCTGTAGCTTTTTCTGAATTTGAACCAATTATTATTCTGTCAGGTTTTAAAAAATCTTCTACCGCAGAACCTTGTTTTAAAAATTCAGGATTTGAAATTACGTCAAAATCATAAGGTGTTTTTAATTTAATAATTTCTGTTATCTTTTCAGATGTTCCAATAGGAACAGTTGATTTATCAACAATAACTTTGTAGTCATTTATATATTTACCTATATCATCTGCAACCTGAAATACATATTGCAAATCAGCCGATCCATCTTCCTTTTGAGGCGTACCAACAGCAATATAACAGATTAAAGATTTTTCTACAGCTTCTTTTATGTTACTAGTGAAAGTTAAACGTTTTTCTTTTACATTCTCTTTTATAAGATCTTCCAATCCGGGTTCATACATGGGAATGATACCTTTTTTTAATTGATCTAATTTATCAATATTATTATCTACACAAATTACATCATTCCCCATCTCAGAAAGACATGTTCCTACAACTAAACCTACGTACCCTGTACCAATTACGCAAACTTTCACTATTTAACCTCCTTCAATTTTGCATCGAAGTATTCAATAGTCTTTGATAAACCTTCCTTTATATCAACATTTGGTTTCCAGCCTAATTTTTCCTTTGCTAAAGATATATCAGGTTTTCTTTTTACCGGATCATCCTGAGGCAGAGGTTTAAACACTATCTTTGATTTTGAATTTGTTAATTCTATTATTAATTTTGCAAAATCTAATATTGTTCTCTCACTTGGATTACCCAAATTTACAGGTCCTATAAACGAGATATTGTTCATCATTTTTACCATACCATCTATTAAGTCTGAAACATAACAGAAAGAACGAGTTTGTGATCCATCGCCATATATGGTTATGTCTTTATTTTGCAACGCTTGAACGATAAAATTAGAAACAACTCTGCCATCATTTATATCCATATTTGGTCCGTAGGTATTAAATATTCTTATTATTCTTGTATCTACATTATTTTGACGATGATAATCCATCATCAGTGTTTCAGCACAACGTTTACCTTCATCATAACAACTTCTTATTCCAATAGGATTTACATTACCCCAGTAAGATTCTTGTTGAGGATGAATAGAAGGATTGCCATAAATTTCACTGGTTGAAGCCTGTAATATTCTAGCTTTACATCTTTTTGCAAGTCCAAGCATATTTAATGTGCCCATAACACAAGTTTTAATCGTTTTTATAGGATTATATTGATATGCAACAGGACTTGCAGGACAAGCCAAATTATATATTTCATCAACTTCAGCAAAATATTCTTTTGTTATATCATGTCTTACCAGTTCAAAATTTTTATTTCCAATCAAATGTCTTATATTATCTTTTGAACCTGTAAAAAAATTATCCAAACATATTACATCATTACCGTCATTTAAAAGTTTTTCACATAAATGACTACCTATAAAACCTGCTCCACCTGTTATTAAAATTCTTTTCATTATAAAAAACCTTTAATTATCATTTATAAGTCTTTTTATATAATCATAATATTCATTATTTTTATATTGTTCAACTTGTTGTCTTAAGTGTTCTTTTGATACAAATTTCATACGGTAAGCAATTTCTTCAAGACAAGCAATTTTTATACCCTGGTTTTCTTCAATTGTCTGAATATACTGACCGGCCTGAAGTAAAGAAGCATGAGTTCCTGTATCTAACCAAGCAAACCCTCTTGAAAGAACTTCACAATTTAGCTTACCTTGTTCCAAATAAATTTTATTTAAATCAGTAATTTCAAGTTCTCCACGAGCAGAAGGTCTTAAATTTTTTGCATACTCAACTACTTTATTATCATAAAAATACAATCCGGTAACTGCATAATTAGATTTAGGATTTTGAGGTTTTTCTTCAATAGATAAAACTTTTCCAGTATCATCAAATTCTGCAACACCAAATCTTTGAGGATCTTTTACATGATAGGCAAATACTGTTGCCCCGCCTACTATTTGAGTCTGTTTAACAACATATTTTAATGTACCAGAAAATCTTTGTCCATAAAATATGTTATCACCCAAAATCAAAGCAACATTGTCATCGCCAATAAATTCTTCACCAAGTATAAACGCTTGAGCCAAACCATCAGGACTAGGTTGCTCTTTATACTGAAATCTTAGACCAAATTGAGAACCATCACCTAATAATTTTTCAAAGTTCGGCAAATCCTTTGGGGTTGAAATTATCAGTATATCTCTTATCCCAGCAAGCATTAAAACAGATATAGGATGATATATCATCGGTTTGTCATATATCGGTAAAAGCTGTTTTGAAACGACCATTGTACTCGGATATAATCTTGTACCTGCACCACCTGCTAAAATTATACCTTTCATATTTAAAACCCCTTGTTAAAATTTTAGTAATAAAAACGCTGCAATCAAAATAAAGAACGGAACAGCCGCCAACAACGAACCAATTATTCGTATAAAATCTATTAGACCATTATTTAAAAATCTCGCATTTGTAATTTTATATTCATAAAAATTTTCTAACATAAAAATAGCAAATGTTACCGTTGCATAAAACACAAAGAACCAATTTAAACTTAATACAGAAGGAATAATCGCATCTAAAGTTTCATTTTTATCAAATAATTCAAGCAAAAACTGCCATAATACAGACGTACCAAAGCTAATAAGATTTATCCATCCACATGCTGCAAAGAAATTTAAACTATAATGTGATTTATATTTTTCGAAAAACATAGATAAATTTTACTACAAATCTAAAAAATTTTAAAGCAAATTATGATTTTTATCTTTTTTGAAGAAATATCTTAAAGCACAATCTTAATAATATTAAGAAAAACAGAGAAAGTATATCAATTTCTTAACAAAAGTTAATAAAGAGAGAAGAAAAAAGCAATAAAATCTTTTAGAAA
>CADCPD010000205.1 GCA_902803265.1 uncultured bacterium
ATAAAGGTTTTAGAATTGTTTTAAATCAAGGTGATGTAATGACTGTTATTGCTGCTATTGGTGATAAACGTCTTGTTGATCCTCACGCCTTAGGTTGTCTTGAAGGTGTTAGAAAAGTTAAACTTATTCAAGAACCTTATAAATTAGCTTCTCGTGAAAGTCATCCTAATGATACAATTGTTGAGTTTGACAATGGTGTTAAAATAGGTGGCTATGAAAAACCGGTTTTGATGGTTGGCCCTTGTTCTGTCGAAAAAGATTTTGACGGGTTATTAAGAGTAGCTAAAGTTGCTAAAGAATATGGATGCCAATTTTTAAGAGGCGGGGCTTTTAAACCAAGAACTAGTCCTTACGATTTTCAAGGTTTAGAAGAAAAAGCTCTAATATATCTTGCAAGAGCAAGAGAAAAAACAGGATTGCTAGTTGTTACAGAAGTAATGGATAGTTCTGACGTAGATATGATTGCTAACTATGCTGATTTAATTCAAATTGGTGCAAGAAATATGCAAAATTTTAAATTATTGAAAGCAGTTGGTAAATGTAATAAGCCTGTTTTATTAAAAAGAGGTTTATCAAGTACAATAAGAGAATTTTTGTTAGCTGCAGAACATATCATGTGTAACGGTAATGAAAGAGTTATCCTTTGTGAAAGAGGAATAAGAACTTTTGATGATGCATTTACAAGAAATACTTTAGATATTTCTGCTGTTCCTGTTATTAGAAAGTATTCGCATCTTCCTATTATTGTTGATCCTTCGCATGGTACAGGTAGAAGATATTTGGTTGAACCTATGTCTAAGGCTGCGTTAATCGCAGGTGCTCACGGTGTTATGATGGAAGTTCATCACGATCCTGAAAATGCTTCTTCTGATGGCGCACAAAGTTTATCTATAGATCAATTTAAAATTGTTGCTAAACATTTAAATAAACTTATTGGTAGAATTGATTATGATAATAAAATCTTAAAGTCAGAAATGGATATGAATAATAAGGTATAGTTCAATGTCGATGAGTGTGGCTTTAACTATAAATGAACAAAGAAAGAAAAAAAAGAAAATTTTTGGTTTATTTTTGATTTCTTTTATTTTGCTTCTTGCTCTCATTTTGACGTGCGTTTTTGTTTTTTTATTTTCAAAACATAATGGCGTGGAATCTGCTTTAACTCGTGTTGTTGCAAGTGATGTTTCATCTATGAATTCTTATGTTGATTCTAATATGCGAAAACTGATTATATTGTCAAAGATTGTTTCAGAGAATCAGGATTTGGTTTCATATGAAAATGCTAAAACTTTATTTACTAGTATTAGTGCAATAAGTAATTTTTCCAGAATTTCTTATCTACTTGATTATGGTTCTGGATACAGATATGACTATGTTGCTAAGGCTTTTTCAATTACATCTTCCGATAATAGACACTTTTGGCTTGCAAAAGAAGGAACTCCAACCTATTTTGTTTCCAATTCTAATAATCATGAAGAATATCATGTTCCTGTTAAATTGTCGAATGGTGATGTTCTAGGTGTATTTTTAGGTGAAATATATAATTCTAAATTATCTTCTTATATAAATAAACATAACAATAATAAATATATTTATGATATCTATTTGGTTGATGATTATGGTGCTATAGTTTACAAAAATATTAAAACTGACGTAAGTGATGTTAGTTCTATATTTGACTTAAACTATCCTCACTTGATGTCTATTAATGATCCGCTTTTTATTCCAGATAAAACTAGTAAATTTAAATCTATGTGGGTTGTTGATAATAATTTAGAACAAACATTTATTGCTTCAGGTAAGTTAAACTACGGTGGATATAGAGTTATATTAGTATATCCGGGAGCGAGTGTTCCAATGGCTAAAGCTATCAATAATCTATATGTTACGGATAATACTATAAAAATTAATATTGATAAAAATCATGTTTTAAAAATAATAATAATTTCTTTATGTCTTTTAATTATCGCTTCAATTATTGTCTTTTCAGGCATTAAACTCTATCATGTCATTAATAAAAAATCTTATAAAGCTGTCATGAAGTGGGCTTTATATGATGATGTTACAGATGGTTTTAACAAACCGAAATTTTACTTAGAAGTATCTAATATTTTATTAAATTCTCAAGATACTGACAAATACGCTTTGATTTTTATGGATATTAATAATTTTGCTGTTATTAACAAAATGTATGATTCTTTGAAAGGAAATGATATTCTAAAAGACATTGCAAATAGTATCAAATGGTTTTTAGAAAAAGATGGTATTAGCGCCAGAATCATGTCTGATAATTTTGTTATTCTTTATAAGTATAAAAATGAGTCAAAAATTATTAAATTTATAGAAAATCTTACAAGAACCATAGGTGAATATAAACTTGGAGTAAAATTAGTACCTCTTTTTGGCATTTTTAAAATAACAGATTTCACTCTTCCTGTTGAAGTATTAGTTGATAGAGCAATTATGGCAAGAAAATCTATTCAAGAGGATTTTGTTGTTAATTATGCTTTCTTTTCAAAGGACTTGGTTGATGAAGTTGCTAAAGCAAAAGAAATCGAAAATGAAATGTATTTTGCATTAAATCAAAATCAATTTATTTTTTATTTACAACCTCAGATTGAGATATCTTCTAATAAGGTTGTTGGAGCAGAAGCTCTAGTTCGTTGGAATCATCCGGAAAAAGGAATACTTTTACCTGAAAAATTCCTTCATTTATTTGAAAAAAAATCATTTATAACGTATATGGATCAGTATATTGTGGAACAAGTTTGTAAGTTGATTTCTAAATGGCTTGCCGCTGGTGTTGAAGTTGTACCTATTTCCGTGAATCTTTCCGCTTTAAATTTATCTAATCCAAGATTTGCTGAGATGATGCATTCAATGGTGGAAATGTACAATATTCCACCAAAATTACTTAGTTTTGAATTTGATGAAACTTCTATTTTTGATAATTCTAAGTTCGTAAATTCTATTATTGCTGATTTGAAAAAGTTTGGATTTGACGTTGGATTGGATAATTTTGGTAAGTCATATTCTTCAATAAAAATATTAAATGATTTTGGTTTTGACTATGTTAAATTCAATATGAACTTCATAAAAAGTTTAATTAATAATGTGAGAGGAAGAAATATTCTTGTTTCTTTAAATCAACTTGTAAAAGCAAATAATTGTAGATCTGTAGCAATAGGTATTGAATCAAATTATGAACTTGGTTTTATTACTAAAGCAGAATTTGATAAATTCCAAGGATTTGTTAATTCGAGACCAATGTGTATAACTGATTTTGAATTTTTTGTTTTTAATAAAAGCATAACTACTTTTAATGATGGAGATATATATAATGGCTAAAACATGGATTTATGGTGATAATATTGATACAGATGTTATTATTCCTGCAAGATACTTAAATACTTCTGATGAAAAAGAACTTGCGTCTCATTGTATGGAAGATATTGACAAAGACTTTGCTTTGAGAGTAAAAAGTGGCGATGTAATAGTTGCAGGAGAAAATTTTGGCTGCGGATCATCCAGAGAGCATGCCCCAATTGCTATTAAAGCTTCAGGTATAAAGGCTGTCATTGCCAAATCTTTTGCTCGAATATTTTTTCGAAATGCCATAACTATTGGTTTGGTTATACTTGAAAAT
>CADCPD010000206.1 GCA_902803265.1 uncultured bacterium
ATCTTTTGATTTAAAAGGATTGTTTGAAGATTGTTCTGATACTTCTTCGATTTCATGCTTATTGTGTTTCATAATTTTGCCTCACAAATAATATCTTACTTTCTTTATTATAATTTATCAAACCATATAAACAACTTTAGTTTATTTTTTCTTAATATTTTGATGTTGCCTTTTTAATAATAATCATTATAAATCAAATAGAGGATTTAATATTACAAAGAATTACATATTATAAAGAGAGAGAGTCGGAGGTAGGAGTAATTATGTTTTCTCCAAAAATACAAAGTCTTATTGATGCAAGCGGACAAAAAGCTGCGATACAACGTTATACAGAATTAAAAGCTAAAATCAGCAGTTTCGCAAAATCATTAGAACCACCACAACTTGGAGAAATTAAACCTTTTGCAAAAGTTTTAAAAGACAGTGCAGCAACAACAAACATTACATCTGCAAACACTACAACTAATACATTTGGTTCTCTTGTAAAAAGTACTGAAAAAAAAGTTGAACAAAAAATTTATAACAGAAATGATTTAAATGCTTTAATCGGAGTTCAAAATACACCTAAAACGGAAAATTTTGCAACGAAAGTAACTAACGAATTAGTTGGAACAAAAAATCAAATACTTGATATGGTTACAAAAATATCAAAACGACACGGTGTGGATGATAAACTTGTAAAAGCTTTAATTAAACAAGAATCAGGATTTAAGGTTGATGCAAAATCAAAAGTGGGTGCATTAGGACTTATGCAATTAATGCCTGAAACTGCTAAAAGTTTAGGTGTTAAAAATCCTATGAATCCTGTCGAAAATGTAGAAGGTGGTGTAACATACCTAAAATCTATGCTCGATAAATATAACGGAAACGTTATTTTAGCACTTGCAGCCTATAATGCTGGTCCGGGAGCAGTCGATAAATACGACGGAGTTCCTCCATATCCTGAAACACAAAATTATGTTAAAAACATCTTAAGGGATTATCTATGATAACTTTATTTAATCTTATTTACATTAAAATTTGTTCATCAAAACTTATTCGTTAATATTGCAAAAACGTCATTAAATATTACGTAAATCATCAAGGTTACAAGGAACATAAAACCAACTGTTCCTATTTTTTCAACAACTTTATCATCTAGACGTTTACCATGAATTTTTTCAATGAATAAGAACAACAAATGCCCACCATCTAAAGCCGGAATAGGCAAGAAGTTAACTAATGCCAAATCCATTGAGATTATAGCAATTAAAAGTAAGCCTTGGAAAATTCCGTTATTTTGGATAATATCACCACCAACTTTTGTGATAGCAACAATACCATGCAAATCTTTCATTGGAATTTTACCAGTAAATAGCTGATACAAACCGTAGCACATCATTGCTGTATTTTCATATAAATATTTGTAACTATTAACCATAGCTGAAGGGAAAGATGAAGTTTTTGTTAAAATTTCTTTTGTTTCTAACTGAACACCCAATTGCCCGTTTTTATTCGGATAAACAGTTTTTAAAGTAACTACCTCTCCATTTCTTTCAACTTTTATATTCACCGGATGAACATTATCCGATATAGCTTTCGCAATATCTTCCAATGTTACAGTTCCATCTGCAATATAATATGAATTTTTTTGAGAAATAAGTTTATCTCTCAACTTTATATCTTTATCAGTTAATTTAATAATTCCAGTATGTTCATACTTTTTCATACCTTTTTGAACTTTTTCGTTTAAAACAATATTTTCTTCCTCAACATTTTTTGGAAGTTTAACAAGTACATCCTTTACGATAACTTCCTTTTGTTTTAAACCTATGTTTAATTTCTTAAGCTGTTCAAGGTTTGAGTTATAAGTTATTTGGGAAACAATGCCATCATAAGCTTTGCTTTGCACAATTATTGTTATAAAAGAACTTGTATTTTTTATAGGAACACCATTAACTTCAACTATTTTATCACCTTTTTTTACACCTGAAGTCCATATAGAAGCATCTTTAGCAGCAACAATGTCATTAACATAAATTTCAAAGTTACCTGAAGGAAGCTGACCCCATAAAACTGCTGTAATCAAAACAAATACATAAGCACAAATAACATTTGCAATAACACCGGCTGAAACAACAAGAGCTCTTTGATATATAGGTTTGTTTATAAAACGTTCAGGGGAATCTTCCTCTAAATCACATCCTTTTTCATCATCAGGAAACGCTACATAACCACCTAATAAGAAAGCATGAATCAAAAATGTAGTTTCACCAAACTTTTTTTCAAATAAAGTTGGCCCTATAGGTAAACCAAAACCAAATTTTTCAACACGCATGCCGAAAGCTTTCGCTGTAAAAAAGTGCCCAGCTTCATGAACTAATATTAAAATACTTATAAATACTAACATTAAAATTATTGACATAAATTGGATTTCCTTATTAAAACTTTCAATTAATATATTTATTCTAGCACGACAATGAATTTATTGTATAATTTTCCTATGAAAAAATTTTTATTGAGTCTCTTGGATTTAATTTATAAAAAGCGCTGCTATTTTTGCAAAAAATCAAATGATAATTCAGTTTTTTGTGATAAATGCTATGAAACTTTATATATGAATTCTGTATCTGCTAAAGATATCTGTAAAAGCGTCAATATATTTTGTGCAGGAAAATATGAAAAAACAATGCAAAAATTAATTAGAGGGGTAAAATACCACAATCAAAAAGAACTTGCTTTTTATCAGGCAAAATTTATGAGTGAATATTTTAATAAATTAAAATTAAACAAAAATTATCAAGTAATTCCTGTACCTTTATATAAGGATAGACAAAAGAAAAGAGGCTATAACCATATGGAACTCGTAGGAGAAGAATTTTGCAAGCTTACGGGAATGAAATTAAATACAAAGCTTATAACACGGATAAAAGATACAAAGCCTCAATATAGATTAAACAAAACAGAAAGAATGGAAAATCTAAAAAACGCTTTTGTTGTTCATTCTGAATTTTTAGAAAAAGATTTGGACATCTTAGTAATTGATGATATATTTACAACAGGTTCAACTTTTGAATCAATGATAGAAGAATTCAACAAAAACAAAATATTCAACATAACTTGTTTGGCAACAGCATCGGCAAATTGAAATGATACTAAGCGAATTTTCAAAATTTTTACAAGAACATAATGATGAAATCATAAAAAATAAAACAACTCTAAGTTTATTAACAGCTTGGGTTTTAGCGATATTAGAAAAGCCTGCGCAAACAAATGTTGAAAAAGTCATACATCAGGAAATAGATTTTTATCAAAACAAAGCCGGAGACTTTTTTCTTGTTGCAAAATCTGAAAGCGGTAGAAAACTAACTAACGCTTTATATAACTATGCCTTAAGCTACGAACAACACGTTATGAGAAAATGGCTCGAAGATAAAAAGCCAAAAGATTTTAAAAATAAATGATTACATAAAATTAACAATTAAAAATCATGTTATTGATTTTAAAACATGTTTTGTATAACCTATAAGTATAAACCGCAGACAGTTAGTGTCGAAAGACTTAAAACATTGAGTGCTAACCGAGGTCAATAACTAAATATAAATAGTTTTGATTGAATTTTTGCGGTTTTGTGCGCAAAAATTTTTTATTATTTGCAAAACTAAAAATAAACAACAAGGTCGAAACAATATAAAGGAGAAAAAATGTCAACAAAAGCGTTTAAAGATGAGAAAATCGAAAAGATTAAAGAAAAAGTTGATAAAGCGCAAGTAGTTATTTTAACAGACTACAAAGGATTGACTGTTGAAGAAATCACAAAATTAAGACGTGAAATTCAAAAAACAGGCGGCGATTATATGGTAACAAAAAATACCTTAACAAAAATCGCTATCAAAGATACACCTTATGAACCATTAACAGATTCATTAAAAGGACCTTCAGCAATTGCATTTGGGTTTGAAGATCCTGTATCTCCTGCAAAAGCTTTATCAAAATTTATTAAAGAAGCTAAAAAAGGCGAAATCGTAGCAGCTGTACTAGACGGTAAATTATTATCAGCTCAAGAAGCAAAAGCATTGGCAAATCTTCCATCAAAAGAAGCAATATACGCAAAAATGCTTGGCTGCATAAACTCACCGGCAACAGGTATCGCTGGTGCAGTAAAGGCTGTAATGTCATCATTGACAAGAGCTATGGCTGCAGTAAGAGATCAAAAGCAATAGTTTTTGTACTCAAAGAAAAGGAAATGAGTGCTTAGTGTACTCGAAAAAAAGTTAAATAATAACATATTAATATTAGAAAGGAAATTAAAAATGAGTAACGTAGAATCAATTTTAGAAAAAAAAAAAAAATTAACATTATTAGAAGCAGCTGAATTAGTAAA
>CADCPD010000207.1 GCA_902803265.1 uncultured bacterium
ACAAATTAAATAAAAAAATTAAATATAATATACGATATGAAGTCATGTTTTGTCTAAACGAGGCATGAATAAAAGAACGTAATACACAAAGGATAGCCAAAATGTCTTACAAGAATGATAGCTTGTTAGTAATAGCAAACAAATTCGGATCAGCATCAGGTGATGCAAAAGCTCAATTATATGAAACTTATGATAGGTTAAGAGATTTAACCGTATCTGGTTCTGTTGGCGCAGGGGCTGGTTTTGAATCTGCCGGAGGTTTTTTGTATCAGCTTGCAAGTTTATTTGCTCCGTCTGCATTTATGACAACTTTGGGCGGTACTTCTTCAATGAATATTCCGGGTACGTCGTATTGGACTCCAAAATCAAGCGGTTCTACGTCTGCTTTTGGGGTTTCAAATCTGTATAACTATTCTGGATTTCCAAGTGGTGCGGCTCCTGTAAGCTGGGGACTTGGCGGTACTACAACAGGCGGTGCTGCAGGTGTTTCCGGAATTGGTTCGCTTATTTCAGGTATTGGTTCAATGTCTGGAACAGCAACAGGTGGTGCAAGCAGTGTTGGCGGCATAGCTGATGTTGCCAGTGCTGTAGCTTATGGCGTTGGTACAGCGAATGGTTATGGTTTAGGTTTCCAAAATATTGTAATGCCTTTAGCCGGAATAGTTTCCGGTTGGGGCGGTATTATGACAGCTGCGGCTCCTTATCTTGGTGAATATGGTTTGCCTGCTGTTGTTATGGGTAACTTAATGCAAGGTACTTCTTCTGCTGCATTATCCGCTTATCAAAGTGTTACAAGTAATGTTTTGGCAAATGCTGATACTATACTTTCAAACAAAGTAAGAAATATTGAAACTGTTTGTAAAATGCTTGATACACAAGGTGAAATAGTAAGAAAAATGCTTAAAGAATCTATCGATTCAGATTCTAAAGCTATTCAAAACTTGTAGTTGTAAATATGATATTAAGAACAATAATAAGAGTTGTGCTAAAAAATATTTTTGTAAACAACGTAGTAGTGCGTACTTTAGCGAGTTGTGTAAAGTTTTATTACAATTTATACACAAAAATACCAAAATCTCTAAAGTTTCAAAAATCTATGCCGATAAATTATTCGGAGACGAAAAGAAACATTTTCTTTTTGAGTATAACCGGAGACAAAGTAGACTACACATGATTAAGACATGTTAACGGTGGTTAAAAATCAAGCAATAATTGAGTTTAACATGTTTTTAATAATGTAGAAGGTTTACTGAATGTAAAAGGAAAAACGTTATGTTAGATGCTTTACAAACAGACCTTAGAAGATTCAAAAACTTTTTAGGATATGCTAAAAACTTTATAGCTAAGACTAATTTGATACAAGCAGTATTTGGCGGATTAATACAATCTTTAAAGGAAGCATTGACTATAAAGAAAAAATTAAAAATGGCACAGTATAGATTGAATTATCACAAACATCAATTGAACCGTATGGAATCGTTGATAGCAGAAAACAATCAACACGCATTTTTAAAAGGCAAGAATCTTAACGAAACAAGATAAGGAACAGAAAAATGGGTTTACTTACAGCAAGCATGAGAATGGCATATCTAAATTCAACAAAATTGGATTTAGAATATAAAATACAATTAGTATCGCAAGCTAAAGTTGATTTATCGACACAATCTATGGAGTTAGTGAATGCAGGTACGGATTTGGATCCAAACAGTCCTGTTGTTAAACAGCTTGAAGCTCGTAAAGAACGTCTGCATATGTTGGAAAAGAAATTGGATCAGCAAATGTTGCAATATCAAAGCAGATTGGCATTGGTTGAAAACGAATTTAAATCGGCTCAAAAAATGTTCCAGTCAAATGCTTCTTCAGTAACATATTAGTTTTGTAAATTTTATATTTAAAAATAAAAGAGAACTTGTAAAACAGGTTCTCTTTTATTTTACTTGTAAACAAATACAGGCTGTATATCGGCTTTACAAAGAATTTTTTTTTGTTATAATCATTGTGTACAAAAATAGGTGAAGAGATATGAAAACACAAGTAGAAAAACAAGAAAAAAATGTAGTGACATTAAGTATAGAAGTTCCTGCTCAAGAAGCGGTTGATGCGTATAACAGAGCAGTACAAAGAATTTCTCAACATATTAATATAGCAGGATTCAGAAGAGGAAAAGCTCCAAGACCAATCGTTGAACAACATGTTGGTAAAGAACGTATTAAATACGAAGCTTTAGAATCAATGCTTCCTAGAATTTTTCAAGAAGTAATCAAGGAAAATAAATACGATATCGTAACTCAACCTAGTGTTGATTCTTATGATTTTAATATAGGTCAAGATTTAAAAATTTCTGCAACAATTGAGTTAAGACCAGAAGTTAAATTAGGCGAATATAAAGGCATGACAGTAAAAGTTGAATCTGAAAAAATTCCTGAAGATGCTTTTGATAAAGCTTTAGAAAATATGAAAAAGCAAGCTATAACAACAGAAATTGTTGTAGATAGACCATCAAACGAAACTGATTTCGTAACTTTTGATTTTGATGGCTATGTAGATGGCGAAGCTATTAAAAACGGTTCAGGCAAAAATTATACTTTAGATATTGCAAATTCAAGCTTTATTCCTGGTTTTGCAGAACAGTTGGTAGGTCATACAACAGGTGAAGAATTTGATATTCAAGTTACTTTCCCTGAAAATTATCACGAAGAAAAATTAGCAGGTGCTCCTGCAACATTTAAAATCAAACTTCATGAAATAAAACAAAAAATAGAACCTGAATTAAATGATGAATTCGCTAAAAAAGTTGGTCCTTTTGAAACATTGGATGATTTAAAAGCTGATATTCAAAAATATTTAGAAAAAACACGTGATGATAAAAATAAAGAAAAAGCTGATGAAGCTATTTTTGAAAAAGTATTGGAAAATACTGAGCTTGAAATACCTGATTCAATGGTAGAAAGAGAAATTGAACATTTGCTGGAAGAATATAAAAACAAACTTTCAATGCAAGGTTTTACTTATGAACAAGCTCTTCAACAATATGGAGAAGACAGCATTATGGATCAATTAAGAGAAGATGCTGTAAAAAGAATTAAAAATTCTTTAGTTATAGATAAAATTGCATCTGAAGAAAACATAACTGTTCAAGCAGATGACATGGAATCAAAACTAGCAAGAATGCAAGCTGCTTATCAGATGGATAAAACTGCATTAATGAAACAATTATCTCAAAATCCTGGATTTTTGAGTTCTTTATCTCAACAAGTGATAAATGAAAAAGTTTCTGAATTTTTAGCAGAAAATAATACAGTAGAATTTACTGAATAAAGATATATAATATATAATTAATAAGAAAGGAAATAAAAATGAGTTTTGTACCTGTAGTAATAGAACAATCAAGTAGAGGCGAACGTTCTTTTGATATCTTTTCAAGATTATTAAGAGAAAGAATTATATTTTTAGGAACACCTATTGATTATATGGTTGCAAATTTAATTGTTGCACAATTATTGTTATTAGATAGTGAAAATCCTGAAAAAGATATTATG
>CADCPD010000208.1 GCA_902803265.1 uncultured bacterium
AGATGAAACAAAGATAGAAAATACAACCTTCACAAATAATGTAGCTACTCATAGCGGAGCCATTTTATCTCCTAAGGATGAAACAAAAGTAGAGAATATAAACTTCACAAATAATGTGGCTAGCAATAGCGGAGCCATTTTATTTCCAAAATATTAAATAAAAATAGAGAATACAGGTTTTACAAATAATAAAGAAAATTAAATTTTATATCGGTGGGAATTGTAAGCCAATCTTTAGTCTACCAATTTTCAAATACAAATTTGGTAGGCTAAAGTTTTTCTTACAAACCAAAAATTTTTATTCTTATAATGATTTAAGTGCCTAACTTTGAATATTACTTGATTTACTTACAAAATTTGCACCTTCGGGTGCTTTTTTGTAGTCAGAAAATTTGTTTTAAAAATTTTTAAAAATTTAAAAAATAAAAATAGAAATATTACTGTGTTTTAAACCATAATTATTAAGAAATGTTAAGTTGATTAATCAAATATTTATCCGGTGGAATAAAAAAAATGTAAGCAAGAACAAGCTAGCAAACATAAAACAAAAGAAAGGATGATATTATGGTTCTTAATGTTAAAAAAGATTTAGTAAATTTTGAGTTATCCAAATACAAAATGATTTTAGATAATCAAAATAAACAACAAGATAAAAAAGATTTATCTGAAAACAAAAATCCGTTCGGAACATTGAATTTTATTTCGTTAAACAACAAAGAAGTTAACAAAGCTAATCTTCAGGAAATGGCAAAATTAATTTCACAAAAAAAAGAAGCAAAAGCTGTAAATGAAGATAAAAACGAAAAACTTGATGCTTCCGAAAAATCAACACTTAAGACTACTGCAGGTATTGTTGGAAAAGAAGCTCTTTACAGATTAACATCAAGTTCAATTTTTAAAGGTAATCCTGCAATGATAATTGCAAGTTTGTTAGGTGTTGATCCGGAAGAAGATGGCAACGCATTCAAAAAAGGCGCTGTAACAGGTGAAGGCGGAGACTTTGAAGGTGATTACAAAAAATTCTTTAAAGGCTTTGAAGAAAGAGCTTTCCAATCTTATGGTAATGCATTTTTAGAAGGATTAAATTTAATTCCTAATTTGGTATCAGTTGGTTTAACAAACTGTTTAAAATATGCAGGTGCCGGATTATCTAAAGTATTCGGTAAAGACTTTACTTCATTAGTTGGTTCAGGTATTTCTGCGATTGGAAAAGGTATTAATGCCATTGGTGATACAGTCGGAACTTATTTAAAAGGACTTTATGAATCTTACAAAAATCTTTTCACTGGCAATATGGACGGTGTAAAAAAATCAGTAAACGATATGGTTAATAAATTCAAAAATATCGCAGGTTCTGTTAAAGATAAAGTAGTGGAAGTTGCTAAAGATGCAAAAGACTTTGTTGTTAATACTGCTGAAAAAGTTGGTAACGGTATAAAAAAAGGATTTGATAAAGTTAAAAATTTCTTTTCAAGCTTATTTTAAAAACTAATCTTTTAGGCATTTTGAAACAATACTCATTACAAAATCGGTCGTTAAGTCTTCACTATATTGTGAAGACTTAATGGTTTCTTCAGTAATAAATTCAAAAAATGATTTAATTCTTTCGTAATCTTTTTCAGATTCTTGACCATTTTTTATTTGCATTAGAGAATACAAAAAATCTTCTTGCATATCAGATGAATTTAATCTATCTTCTGTAATTTGTTTTTGTAAAATATCATTTGTTTTTTTTAATTTCTTTTGTGCCAAACCCATTTGCATTTGAACAGATACTCTGGCAATAACTTCATCCGGTTTAATTGGTTTTGTAATGTAATCAACTGCACCAATTGCCAAACCTCCTGCAATATATTTAACATCTGTTAATGAGCTTACAAAAATAACAGGAATGTCTTTTGTTTCGCTATCTTTCTTTATCATTTTGCATAATTGAAGTCCGTTTACTTCCGGCATGTTGATGTCTAAAAGAATTAATGCAGGTTTTGTTTCTTTGATAATATCAAATGCAAATTTTGGATTAATTATTGTGTCTGTCTTAAATCCGGCTTTTGTTAAAACTAAATTCAACAGTTTTACATTTGTTTCATTATCATCAATTATCATTACTTTGTTAGTCATCTTGTATCCTTAATTTAAATAATATCTATCATTAAAATTTTATCTAAAAGTTCTTTTGCTTTTATTAATTCACTTTCTTCGTAAGAATCTTTATCTCTTAATAAAGTGTTTAAAGCTCTTGAAGGAACAGAAATTTCATCAATTCTTAAATTAGCGCTTGCTCCAGCCATTGAATGGGCAATTTCATTTACTTGCGCAAAGTCTTGTTGTTCCATAGCTGATTTTAACATATCTTTTTGTTTAATAAAATCATTGAAGAAAGTCTCTATTAAATCTTCAACATCTTCTTTGTCCAAACCCATTTCTTCAGCGACTTTAGAGACGATTTTTTCTTTATTTATTAAAATATTTTCTTTAGATTTGTCTTCATTACTTTCCGCAGAAATTGTTGCAGTTTTTACAGGTTTTTCAATATTTTCTTTTATTGGTGTATATTTATTTAATTTGTGTATCAAATCATCCATTTTTATAGGTTTTGTAATAACGTCATTCATCCCTATAGATAGACATTTTTCTTTGTCAGATGCAAAAGCATTCGCTGTCAGAGCAAGAATTGAAATTGGTTCAAGATTATATTTATTTTCGTGTTCTCTTATTGCTAAAGTTGTTTCATAACCGTCCATAACAGGCATTTGGCAATCAAGCAGGATTAAATCATATTTGTTTTTCATAAATAAATTTAAAGCTTCTTGTCCGTCTGATGCAATTTCACATTCTAAACCAAGTTTATTAAGAATATTTTTTATTAATTTTTGATTTGTTATATTGTCTTCTGCAACAAGTATTTTGGCAGATTTTACAATGATTTCTTCCGAACTTGTTTCAGAAATATAGTTAGCAGTATTATCAGCAATTTTTAAAGGTATTGTAAAGTAGAAATCAGAACCTTTTTCGACTTCACTTTTTAACATTAATTTGCCGCCCATAAGTGCAATAATTCTGTTACAGATAGCAAGACCTAAACCTGTACCGCCATATTTTCTTGTTGTGGATTCGTCAGCCTGCGCAAATTCTTCAAACACTTTTTGTTGTTTTTCTTCAGAAATGCCAATGCCGGTATCTGAAACTTTAAACAATATTTTCGCAGTATCATTATCTTTTTCAACAAGTTCTGCTGAGATTTTGATGTAACCTTTTTCTGTAAATTTGTTTGCATTATACAATAAATTCAACAAGACCTGACGTAATCTGACACTATCTCCGATTACGTATTCAGGCAGCTTTTCATCAATTTCTGAAAATATCTCAACATTTTTATTTTTGTTTGATTTTGTGATTAAACTTAAGGCTCTAATTAAATCTTTCAAGTTAAAACTTACTTGTTCCAGAGTAATTTTATTAGCTTCTGCTTTTGAAAAATCTAAAATATCATTTAAAGTTATAAGCAAGATTTCAGAAGAATTTTTAATTTCTTTCAAATATTCTTTTTGTTCATTATTTAAATCGGTTGTTTCAAGTAAATTTAAAAATCCTAAAATACCGTTTAACGGTGTTCTGATTTCGTGACTCATATTTGCTACAAATGTATTTTTAGCATTATTCTTTTCAATATAAGTTTTTAAATTTTGAGTCATAAGATTAAATGAATCAGCTAATTCGCCAATTTCATCTTTGCTGTTAATTTCTATTTTTTTATCTAAATTTCCGCTGCCTATTAATTTTGCATTTTTGTTTAACAATAATAATGGTTTTATCAACGATTTTGATACAAGATACAAGGTTGCAATCAGAGAAATAATTGCAAATATAATTATAAAAATACAAATTAATTTATTAGATAAATCAATAGATGCATATATTTCATGAAGCGGAACGCTTATCATAAGAATAACACCATTGTCCAACATAGTTGAAAATTTGATATATGCCTTATTGTTTCGTTTTATTTCCTCAACAGTAATTTTTTCTTTTACAGGTATTTTTTTGAATATTGGATTGTAATCTGTCCATTTTTTTATTTTTTCATCGGGTTTTAGATTCTTATTACTTATAACAACGTAATTTAAATCTTTTGAACCAAATACTATTTGAGAATTTTTTGTTGGTTTTATTTTATCAATACCATCTTCAATATTTTCTATTAACCAATCAACTTCGACAATACCGATTATATTATTGTGATAGTCTTTAATCGGTTTAGCAAATGTTAAAACAGGTTTGTTATTTCTATAAAGCAGACAATAATATGCATTTGACCAGACTTTATCTTTATTTTGTTTAAATTGATTCATTGCATATTTATACCAGTCAGAATTAAGATAATCATAATTTTGAATCATTGCCTGTTTTTCATCTATAAACTTTACATTGTCATTTAAATCCTTGTATGCAAAATATAAAACCTCATTTTTATCTTTTACAAC
>CADCPD010000209.1 GCA_902803265.1 uncultured bacterium
TACGGCTTTGTAATCCGTAACCTCTTCAACTCTTGAAACAACTTGTGAAGTTGAACCAAAGAAAAATATGCCATCAATATGAAGTACAGATATTTTATCATCACCGCTTACTGAAGAATCAGTTAACTCTTCAGCTTTTTCAAGATTTACTTCAAAATGTTTTGCGACTCTTACGGCAAATAAAATTGCAGATAAAACAATACCTACGCCAACTGCAAAAATTAAATCATATAAAACAGTAAGTAAAAATACCGCTATCATAACAATTAAATCTGATTTTGGTGCAAATTTTAAAACTTTCAAAAATTTATAATCAACAATATCAATTCCGACTTTGATTAGAATTGCGGATAATATAGAAAGAGGTATTTTTGAAGCGAATGGTGCAAAGAAAAGAATAATACTTATTAAAAATAGTGAATGAATAACGCCTGAAAGGTTATTTGTTGCTCCGGCTTTGATGTTTACCACTGTTCTCATTGTAGCTCCTGCACCTGCAAGACCGCCAAATATACCTGAGATAGCGTTTCCTAAGCCCTGTCCGAAAACTTCTTTTCTTGAATTGTGTTTTGTTTTTGTTATTGAATCCGCAACAAGCGAAGTAAGTAATGAGTCAATACATCCTAATATTGCCAAAGATACGGCAGCCGGAAGAATTGTTTTGAATTCATTAAAACCTATCATTCCTATTTTAATAGATGGGAATGCTCTTGGAATTTCACCTATTGTTGCAACATCAAATTTTAAAAGAACGCTTAAAATTGTACAAAATAGTAAAGCTAACAAACTTGACGGTACTTTTTCGTTAATTTTTTTAGGCGTTAAAAATACTATCAATAAGGTTATTATGCTTAAAAATAAAGCGTGAGGATTTATTTCGGAAAAATGTTTTACGAAGTAAATAAGATGGTCAATCGGTGAACCCGAATAGGTTATACCGAAAAATGGTGTTATTTGAAGCAAAATTATAATAACCCCGATACCAGTCATAAACCCTGATATAACAGGATATGGAACATATCTGATAAGGTTTGCAATTTGTGTAAAAGATATTGCAATTTGTATTAACCCAGCCAAAAATATTGCCATAAATATTGTTGAATGGTTATTTGGATAAAGTAAAACCAAACCTGCAATAACAACTGTCATAGGTCCGGTTGGGCCTGAAACCTGAGTTGGAGTTCCGCCGAATAGTGCTGCGAAGAAGCCTACGAATATTGCACCATAAAGACCGGCTGTTGCGCCTAAACCGCTGGCTACACCGAAAGCAAGTGCCAAAGGTAAAGCTATTACACCTGCTGTTATACCGCCGAAAAGATTTCCTTTTATGTTTGATAAAAATTTTGTATTTTCCATAATTCTTTCCTCTATTCCACTTTTGAATATATCATAAAAATTTTTCATTTTCAGTATTTTTGTTAGAATGATTGTATGCTCATTACTTATATAACATTGATTTTAAGAATATTATCAAATCCTGTTGCAAATGCTTTTCAAAAGAAAATTGTTCAATATAATTCTGCAACAGTGAGCAATTTTTATACATATGCGTTTATGAGTTTGTGCGTAATACCTTTTGCTTTAAAAGTTGATTGGATGAATTTACCATTGAGTGTCTATGCTAATGCCTTTTTTGCAGGCTTGTTGTGTTCAACAGGTACGGCTTGTTTAATAAAAGCGTTGCAATCGGGTGATTTGTCAGTTTTAGGTCCGATAAATTCTTATAAATGTATTATAGGTTTATTTACGGCATTCTTTTTGTTAAGAGAAATTCCTACCGTTTTAGGTATTATAGGTATGATCTTAATTATATTCGGAAGCTGGTTTGTATTTGATGCAACAGATGAGGGTTTTTCTTTAAAACTTTTTAAAAGACGAGATATCCGGTTGAGATTCTTAGCATTACTTTTAACCGGTATTGAGGCGGCATTTTTAAAGAAAGTTATAATACTTTCTTCACCTCTGATATCATTTTATTTGTGGTGTTTTTCAGGAGCTTTGTTTTCTCTCGTTTTGCTTTTGGCGTTCAGAAAGAATTTTGAAAAAGTGTCTTTAAAAAATACAAAATATTATGTTACGGTTGCTGTTTGTTTGGCTATTATGCAATTATCGACAAATTATGTATTTGATAATATGAATGTCGGATTTGCTCTTGCCTTGTTTCAATTGTCAACATTAGTAACTTTGTTCTTAGGGTTTAAAATGTTTCATGAAAAAGATATGACAAAAAAGCTGATTGGAACCATAATAATGATAATAGGCTCAATTATGATTTTGTCAAAATCTTTTGTATAGATAAAGTAACCTAAACTAAGCAGATACTATCTTTTTGACAGCGTTTGTTGTTATTTATGAAGTCCAAGTTATTAATACGCTTGGACAGTAATAGCTTTTGAACCGTCGGATCTACCGGGGCTAAAAGATGCATAGGCTGTATTACCATTTTCCACTTTGTATGCAGCTTCCATCGACATATTACTTCCTACACCATCTCCTGACGGAGCTCCACATGTAGCTCCAAGATGGACATCATCAAGGTCTCATCTTAGATTACCGTTTGAAGCACGACCGCAATCTATTTTTCTATTTTTCTCACAACAATCTTGAGTACCTAAAGATGTACAGCATATGTCACTCTTACATTTATAAGAACAGCTACTATGGCAGGCGTTATCGCACCATGTGTATCGGCAACATGTTTTGGAAGCATCTGAAGTACAATATGTACTTCCTCGATACCAAGCTCCTGAACCCTTACGACATTTACATTCTGCTTCTGAGCTGTTTGCACCGGCACTATAACATTTTGGTTTTATTCAACACGAACGAAAAATTTTGATAAGATTATAGATATGGATGGCGATATAGAAAAAATAAAAGGGTATAAAATAATGAATAAAATGATAACCAAACACGGCGGTGTTTTTAAGGTTACGAAAGACTAATTTACGAAAATTAATCATCTGTTTGGCTAAAGTTTACATGTTGTATATGGTGTCTTTTTACATAATTTCTATAGCTTTTATAATTTCTGTTTCTAAATTGAAACAAATATGCTCCACAACAGTGACCACCACCATATACACAATTTGGGAAGTGGTTACCTATTATATCATAAAGTTCAATTCTATCCTTAAGGATTTCAAAGTCAAAAATGTCTCTACCAAATTGGTTTGGACCTTTATATGGACCGTTTGCGTCGATATAAATCTCTCCACAACGATCTTCCGATAAATCACAAGTAGGGCTAAGATTTCTAAAAGCAATAGCCGTACCATCTTTTAGGAGGACTTTATATGATGACACTACCCGTAAGCCGACACCCTTTCTACGTATAGCCTCCTTTGTAAAATAAACTTGCTTAGCAAAACATGTTCCATCATTTGTATATTCACAATTTTTTTCAACAGGAAGATTCTTTAAAAAAGCATTCGCTAAAATTTCTGTATTCATTTTTCCTTTTTCCCATTGAAGATTAGAAGTTTCTACTGTTTTTTGATAAGCTTCATTCAACATATTAAATGTCTTTTCTGTCTTATACACTATGTATTGTTCATATACAAAATATGGAAGATAAACTAATACAGACAAACCTAATATAACGAGACTTAATTTAAAAACTTTTTTAGAAATGTCAATTATACGTTGCTGAACTCGAAAATAAATTCTCATATTTTTTCCTCTTAATTTAATCTTAATTTTTTCTAATTATAACACAACATTTTTTGTTTTTTACAGAATTCTTTATAATTTTAAACTTATATTAAAAATTTTCGTATTGGGGGTATGCAAATACTGTGAATAGTGGTATAATATACATGGCTTACTATAATCAAATACGGTGAAAATGATTTCTAAGATACTTAGGATGATTTGTGTTACTGCATTTTTGGGCATATTTCTATTTAATATTGCTACGAATATAAATGCTCAAGAATCACATCGTAAATCACAAAACTTCATAAATTATAAAACGGTTGCTGAACGTTCGGCTCATGCACATCAGTCTTATGCGCCAAATATTGTGTATCTTGGTGATAGTGAAGTTCAGGGCAAAAACATGATAAAGTTGAACTCTCGAAGATAAGATATGTAAGCCAAAACATGATTAAGGTACAAAGATTAAGCATTAGAATGAGGTTATAATGAGTTTAGGAACTCTAGAAATTGAAATATTAAATATAATTTGGCAGATACAAAAAGATGATGAAGATAAAAATATTTCCGTAAGCGACGTAGTTGATTATTTAAGCCACAAAAAAATCAAAAGAGCTTACACAACTGTAAAAACAGTTATGGATAGGCTTGGGTCCAAGGAGTATCTCATCAGGTACAGGGTAGGAAAGAAATTTTATTACAAATCTGTAATGGACAAAGAAGAAATTGCTAAAATGGCTATAGAAAAGCTACTGAGTAACTTCTTTGACGGTAGTGAATCCGGTTTGATAAAATTTATCGAAAAAGAATTTGTAAATCTTGTAAAAGACTAAAAAAAAGGAAAACTTGATGCTCTCTATTATAACAAACTTATTTAAAAGAAAGACTAAGAAAACAGTATATCCTGCTTTCACGGTATCGGAAATTGTTATCGCCCTTGCAGTTATGGGGGTAATTGCTACCACCGTAACCAGTGTTGTTTACTTCAGTAAAAACACTTCCGGCTATAAAAATAAGGACTTGGTTGCAACACTACAAAATCAAGTTGTAAAATTAAACCGTGCTTACAGGATTGCATTAACAGAGAGAGACGATCTTGACAGATGGGTTGACGGTAGTACAAAAATGAGCACTACAGATGATAAAAGTGCTTTGTTTGCAAAAGTTTGGGAATCATATTCTCCATCTACAAAATCTTGTGGTGAAACCAGCAATGGTGATTGTTTCCCAAAAGCGACAAAATCAAGTTCTGGTACTGTAAATTATAACTCAAATACTAATTATTATAAAATAAGAACTACTGATGGAGCTTCAGTTGCATTCAAGATAGACGATCCTACTTGTAACGGTACAGGTATAACAGGTAAAGAAAAAGGTGTTTGCGGTGAAATAATCGTAGACGTTAACGGTAATAAAGCTCCGAACCAAGAAGGGTTAGATACTTTCAGATTAGGTGTTTATCATAATGGAATAAGAACTTTTAGTGCAGGTTGTGCTGATCCGTTGAACAGTGCAAGCGTTTTAATAGCTACAGGTGAAAGTTGTTATGAAGACTTTAACGTAAAAGTTTGTCCAAAGAAAACTCCTTTCAAATGTCGTAACTGTAGTGGAGAAGTTATTTGTACAACAAATGAAACAGAATGTACGACTGTACAAAAGAATGAAGGCTGTTTAGCCGAAACATGTGCTAATGGCAATGTTTCATACTATATTGACGGAAAAATTCAATGTATTCCGGAAAATCAAAAAGCTTGTTACGAATTAATTAAACAAAATGCTGAATACAGTTGGGATGCCGCAAATAAAAAATGTTTAGAGCCGAATGAAACCTGTGCCAAAATGGGTGGATATTGGGATTCTGGCAAAGAAATTTGTTGGGATTCTGAACAACACATGTGTGAAACTAAGCATATGGTTTATGATTCAACTCGTACAGCAGGCGACAGATGTATTTCTCAAAATGATTACTGTATTAAAGCTGTTAAAAACGGCGGTTTAGGCGGTTGGTTATGGTCAAATAACGTATGTTGTACAGCAACCTCAGTAAAGGCCAATACAGAAGCTGTTTGTTGTAGTAATTATATTTCAAAATCAGGAAAAACAGATGCCAAAACTTTAAAACGTACTTGGTGGAGCGGGGTTTCTTGTTGTTCATCAACAACTGAAGAACCAAAAGATAACAAAACCGA
>CADCPD010000210.1 GCA_902803265.1 uncultured bacterium
AGCCAATTTACGGTAGTTTGCTGCATATCTTCTATTCTTCTGATTTGAGAAACTATGCCTTTAGCCTCTTCATCTGTACATATTCTTGAAAATAAATGTTTAAAACTCCAAGCTTCAACTTCGATACCGTTCATTAATATTTGTCTTGTTCTTGTGTAGCAATCTACATTAGTTTTATTAAACGGAATTTTTGTTATCTCATTCCAAGTTCTTAATTGTTTTTCTAAGCTTAGCCCCTTTTCTTCAAGTGGATTGAACGTCATAATCTGCTCCTTTCGTATATTTAAGTAAAATTAATATACAAAAAGAATAAATATATTTTATTCCACAATAGGACAATATTAATTTGATATTGTATTAGTTGTATCCATTTTTGAAAAAGAATATTTTTCCTTATACATTTCAAAATCACGCTTAAATTCTTCTGAATCAGAATTTTTAACTTCGTTCAAATAATCATGAGTGTTAAGTGCAGAATCTTCAATTTGAATCATGCAAGCTGCAACATTTGAGTAATGGTCTGAAACCCTTTCTATATTATTTACAATATCTGACAACATAAACCCTAATTCTATTGTACATTTGCCTTCTTGAAGTCTTTTTATATGTCTATCTTTAACTTCAGTTGTTAAAATATCCATTACTTGTTCAAGAGGTTCAACTTTTTTTGCCGCTTCTGTATCATTTTCACAAAAGGCTTTAATAGTTAATTCTGAAATTTCAGATAGTGCACTTACGGCGATTTGAAGTTCTTGTTTTGCTTCATCAGAAAAATGAACTTCTTTTTCATGCATTTCTTGTGCAACCTTTAAGATATTAATGGCATGGTCACCTATTCTTTCAAAATCACCTATAGAGTGGAGTAATTTTGAAATTTCGTTACTGTCTTTTTCTGACATATCTTTGCTTGATAATTTAACTAAAAAAGTTCCTAATTTATCTTCATATGTATCAATTCTTGGTTCTTTTCTTAAAATTTTATCCAATCTTTTAGGACTGTAATTATTAATCATTTTTATCGAACGGAATAGATTTTTCTTTGCCATAATTGCCATTGTATCAGTCATAGCCTTACATTCTGTTATTGCAAAAGAAGGAGATACAAGTAATCTTTCGTCCAAAAATACATTTTCTTCGTCTTGGTCTGTTTGTGGTTTAACAACAGTAGTTGCAAGTTTTTCTATTTGTTTTATGAATGGGAATAAGAAAATTGTTGTTGCAATGTTAAATATAGTATGTGATAGAGCTATTCCAACCGGTGTTATTGTATTTGTTAAAATTGTAGAATGCAAAACATAATGTTCTAAAACATAATTTCCTATAAAAAATAAAGGTAAACAAATAAGTACACCCAAAACATTACAAGAAATATGAGCAAAAGCCACACGTTTGGCATTTGTATTTACTCCGATACTTGATATTAGTGCAGTAACACAAGTTCCTACGTTCATCCCCATTATAATCGGTACGGCCATACCAAAAGAGATACTTCCTGTTAATGATAAAGCTTGTAAAATACCAACTGCTGCTGCAGAACTTTGGATTACACCTGTAAATATTGCACCAACAAGGACACCTAATAACGGATTTGTAAAGGCTGTTAAAATACTTTGGAAATTAGGCATATCAGCTAGTGGAGCCATTGATCTGGACATCAATATCATTCCAAACATTAATATTGAAAAGCCTACTAATATTGAGCCCATACTTTTTCTTCTGCTATTTTGTGATGCCATCATCATACAAACACCAATAAGTGCAAAAATAGGAGAAAAACTTTCAGGTTTTAGCATTTTTAAGAAAAATCCTGCACTTGCATCAATACCAGATAATGACAGAATCCATGCAGTTAATGTTGTTCCTATATGTGCCCCCATTATTACGCCAATAGTTTGTCCTAATTCCATTATTCCTGAGTTAACAAGACCTACCAACATAACCGTAAGAGCTGATGAAGATTGGATTGCAATTGTAATTCCGGCTCCTAACAAAAGACCTTTATACGGATTTGACGTCATTTGACGTAACATCTTTTCAAGTCTTCCGCCTGCAACTTTTTCCAACCCTGAAGACATTACATTCATCCCATATAAGAAGAATGCCAGTCCTCCAAACAGATTAAATATCGAAAATATATCCATTTCTAATTCCTTTTAATTTATATTTTAGCTATCCCATTTCCTATTAAAATTATAAATTAAAAGTTATATCATTTAAAATATTATGTAAACTTTTTATAATTATTGTCTGCCGATTGCGACTGCACCTGAACAAATAATTTCTTTTATGCCTATAGGTTTCAAAAGTTCAATTAATGATTTTATATGGTTTTCGTCACCTACGGCCTGAATGATATATTCTCTTTGTGAAATATTTAAGATCTTTGCGCCAAAAAGTTCTATCAATTTAATAACTTCTGCTCTATCATCATCTTTTACTTTTATTTTTACAAACATAAGTTCATGACAAATTGAGTTGTCAGACTTCATTTCTGTGATTTTTATTATAGGGATAAGTCTGTGTAGTTGTTTTGTTATTTGCTCAATAACTTTTTCGTCACCAGTAGTTACTATTGTTATTTTTGAGTGTTCTTTATCAAGTGTTGTTGATGCCGTAATACTTTCAATGCTATAACCTCTTCCTGAAAAAAGGTTTGAAACTCTTGAAATTACACCTGTTTCGTTCTTTGTTAAAATTGATAATATGTGTCGCATAATTTTAATTATCCTTTATCTGAAAGTAGTACGTTATCAAGGGCTTTACCTGATAATACCCATGGATATACCATTTCTAACGGTTCTATAACAAAATCTATGAATACGGGTCCGTCATATTCGAATGTTTCTTTTAATGCAGGAACGATTTCTTCTTCTTTTTCTACTCTGATTCCCTTTGCACCATAAGCTTCTGCAAGTTTTACGTAATCAGGTGACGATATTTTTGTTTGAGAATAATGACCGTCATATAATTTTTCCTGCCATTGTCTTACCATTCCTAGGTAACCGTTATTCATAATCATAACTTTTACAGGTAATTTGTAATCAACACATGTCATTAATTCCTGAATGTTCATTTGAAGAGAACCATCACCTGCTATGCAAATAACAGGTTTGTCTTGACCTAAAACGGCTCCCATTGCAGCAGGAAAACCAAAGCCCATTGTTCCTAAACCTCCTGAAGTTACGAGCTTCCTAGGTTCATTAAAATTAAAAGCTTGTACAGTCCACATTTGGTGTTGACCAACTTCGGTTGTTACAACAGGATTCATATCCTTTGTGTATTCAGCTATTCCTGAGAGTACTGTGTGTGCATGTAGTTTTTCAGAACGAATTTCAGGAATGGCACGTTTTGTTTTCCATTCTTTTATTACTTGGAACCACATCTTTTTAAATGTTTCATTTAAATCATAATGATTGTTATCCAGTTCTTCAAGCATTGTTTTTAATGTTAATTTTGCGTCTCCTACAATAGGAATATCTGCTTGAACATTTTTTGAAATAGAACAAGGATCTATATCTATATGAATGATTTTTGCGTCTTGTGCAAATTTCTTCAAAGAACCTGTAATTCTGTCGTTAAATCGGGTTCCTATAGCTAAAAGTACATCGCAATCGTTAACGGCAAAGTTTGCCCAATAATTACCATGCATGCCAAGCATTCCCAAAGATAAATAATCATCTGTAGGATATGTTCCAACACCCATCAATGTATTTGCAACAGGAATTTCAAGCCTTTTTGCGAGTTCTCTTAATTCATTACATGCATTTGAAGATAATACCCCACCACCGGCTATTATTACAGGACGTTTAGCTCTGCATAATAGTTGTAAAGCTTGATGTATTTGTTTTGTATTTCCTTTGTAATTTGGTTTATATCCCTGTAAGTTTACTGTCTCAGGATATTCAAACTCACAAGTTGCTGTCATTACATTTTTTGCTAAATCTACCAAAACAGGACCGGGTTTTCCTGTTGTTGCAATATGGAAAGCTTCTTTTATTGTTCTTGTTAAGTCTTTTATATCTTTTACCAAATAATTGTGCTTACAGCAGGCGCGAGTTATTCCAACAATATCAGCTTCTTGAAAAGCATCATTTCCAATTAAATTTGCAGAAACTTGACCGGTAAAGATAACTAGCGGATATCCGTCAAGATAGGCATTTGCAATACCTGTAACCGTGTTTGTAGCGCCGGGACCTGATGTTACGATTGCAACTCCGCATTTGCCGGATACTCTCGCATAACCTTCTGCTGCGTGCACAGCAGCTTGTTCATGTCTTACTAAATAATGTTTTATATCTTTTTCATGGTATAAAGCTTCATAAATATCAAGTATTGCTCCTCCTGGATATCCAAATATTTTGTCTACACCCTCTTTTTTTAGAGATTCAATTAAAATTTCTGCTCCGGTAAGAACTTTAGTTTCACTTATTTCCTGATGCATAATGTTTCCTTTTTATACATTCCTTTTTACTTATCTTATACAATAAGCATGCTTTGAAATCAAGAAATAGCACCTTGATTATAAAAATTTATTACTTTCGTAGCAAATTTTATTCCTCTTCGTAAAAATTTTCTCCTAATCTAGGAATCTCAGAAGAATATGCATTTTGTAATTTTTTGTTTTGAGTTACTGTATTTATATTTTCTCTTAAATTATTTTTTATCTGTATTAAATCGTCTAGTGTTTGTTTTATTTCTTTTGAGGCTTTTAATTCAAGTTCTTTTATTTCTGCTATGTGAGATTCAGATATGTGGGTACCTTTTTTTGCAAAAGTTATTTGTTTTGTAATATTTTTTATTTGAGAAGCTTTTTGTACTGCTTCATTAGTTAAACCTTCAGCTATAAGGTTTTTTGTTTCTTCTATAAGATTAAATATTTGGTTATAAAAACTTTTTAATTGTTCAATAGCTTGATTTTCCAAAAATATTATCCTTCGTATTCGTTTCCATCTTCATCGTCATCGTCATCATCGTCATCGTCATTTGACACGTAGACATCTCCACCTGCACTCATCATTGATTGAGCTTCAGCTTTGGTCATATTTATGGCTTGTTTCCATGTTGCTCTCAAATCAACCAAAAATTCCAAAACCTCTTTCACGATTTCTTTATCTTTTTTCATATTAGCTTCTACAAGTCTATTGTAGAAGTATTGATATAATGCGTTTAATCTTATTGCAAAATCTCCGCCTTGTTCAAAATCCAAGGTATTCATAAATTCTAAAAGAATATGTTCTGCTCCAACAATGTTATTGTGAATTTCAGGAAAATTCTTTTCATCCAAGGCAATTAAAGCTTTGTTTAAAAATTGAATGGCTCCATCGTACAGTAATATTAAAATCTTTTCCGGTGTTGCAGTTTCAACTTCTGTTTTTTGATATTGTTTTAAATATGGATTCATTTGTTCCTCATTTTAAATTTTTTTGTTTACGAGGATACCTGCAGATACTTTTAATTTATCTATTAGTTTTATTAAATCTTCAGCAGTTATTGCTTCTAAAGTTTTATTTGTATCCTTGTTATATAATTCTATAACATCAGAAAATTTATTCAAGCGTATTCCTAATTTATCTGAAAATTTTGTATAAAAATCTTCTATATCAGTGTTTTCGGATGTGTTAGAATTTAGTTCTACTGTATAAGGTTCTTCTTTTTTTTCAGAATTTCCTTTACCTTTTTTTTTGTTCTTTCCTTGTTCTTTTTCCTTTTCTTCGTCTAATGTTACGGCTTTTTCGCTATCTGTGTTCGCAATTCGATCTACGTTTTTTGTACTAAGAGATTGACGAATGTCAT
>CADCPD010000211.1 GCA_902803265.1 uncultured bacterium
AATGACGCAGAACAAAATTCTGATTCTTCGTCGCACAATGCTGATGGCTCTGGCATGAGTTTGGATGATTTTTTGAATTCATCTTCATTCAATGATATGAGTTCAAGTGATGAAAATAGTGGTAATATTGATAATAATCAGGGTTTGAATGATATATACAGTGAAGAGAGTATTCTATCTCAACAATCTATAGCAGAAGATAATCCTGAAATGTTACTTACAAATGAGGCAACAATGGTAGATAATTCATCAAATTTATATGATAACGCTACGACGACTAATAATGAGCCTAAACCAAAATCAAAAGCTCCACAGTTAGCTGTTGTATTAGTTGTTTTAATGTGTGCATGCCTTTATGTTAATAAAGATATTATTATGGATAATTTGAATATATCTTTCCCTCAAAAAGCAGAAGAGCCTGCACCGGAATTTGATTTAAACAGTTTGAATGAATCTCAGCCTGCACCGGAACCGGCTCCTGATGAAACACCGGCTGATAATAACGACCAAGCAGATAATCCTATTCCGACAATTCCTCAACCTACTGATATGCCAACTCCTGAACAACCTACGCAAACGGCATCAACTAATGAAGCATCTCCGCCTGCGCCTTCTGTTGCTATCCCTCAAAATACATCTAATAAAATTTCTAAACTTTCTTGGGAAGTTCCTGAAAATTTAGCAGGTAATGAGAAAATTAGAAAATATCTTCAGATCGCAGGTAGAACTTTAAAATTATCTCTACAAAATGATTTGCTTATTGCAACTGAATTACCGTTTTCTAATAAGATAATGTTGGACTTGAAGATTGTTCCTTCAGGTAATATAGTTTCATCAGATTTTATTATTTCAAGTGGTTCTAAACAGATTGATAATATTGTGTTACAAAGTGTTAAAGATACTTTTAAATACGTCAGACCACCTTTAGGCGAAATTCAATCTCCTAATTCCAATATTACTCTTATAATTAATTTTTAGGTTGTGTTATTATATTCTTGTGAATATTTTGCTTAGTTGAGAGTTTTAAGTTGGAATTATCACAAGAACATATCAAATTGTTAGAAAATTATATAAAAACAGACAAAAAGTTTGTTGGAAATGAAGACTTATATGATGATTTTTTTGCTGAGTCTTCAAATCGTGCTGTCTCTTTATTGGATACTATTACCGATGTAAATGCCATCGGTCCTTATTTGAAAAAAGTTGTTTCTACGTCAATTATAGTGGTTTTAAAAAATCAGGGCCGTGTTCGGAGAACTCATGATAGCTATGTTTCTACTAATACTGTAAGTTTGGATGATAATTATCCTTCAGCTGTAAAGAACTTTCAAAATACTGTTGTAAACTATAATTTTATTGATGTTTCTCCAAATCCTGAAGAAATCGTTATTCAAAAGGATATTTTGCAACGAGTTTATGATGCTGTTGTTGTAGCTCATAGTACGAATCTTGCTAAGCAATTTTTGGATTTATATGATTTAAGATATGTTCAAGGAAAAAAGCAATCCGAAATTGCTAAAATTTTAAATTTATCCCAGTCAGAAGTTTCTAAGCGATTGTTCGAATTGATGGAACATGTTAAATTGGCATTGAGTAATTAGGTTTGTGAGGGTTTTAAATGATTTGTCCGAAATGTAAAAAAGAAATACCTCAAAATACTTTAACTTGTCCGCATTGTTCTACTAAAATCGGCACTATATGTAAAAAATGCAATACTTATAATTTTATTTATAATAAAGCTTGTATTGAATGTGGAGAAGAATTACTCAGATTTTGTCCTCAGTGTAAAGCTGCGAATTTTCCTACAGCTAAGCAATGTCGTAAATGTGGATTTGATTTTGAAAACTCTCAACTATACAGTAATAATAAGTCAAATTCTAAAGAAAAAAATACTAAAAAATCATCAACTTTGGTTCCCCCTAAGCAATTTGTTGTTCCACATATTGAAGAAAAACAAGATGATAATAAAAAGAAGGATGCTGTTTATAAAGTTAAAAATCGCAAATTCGAAGTCCCTGAACTTGCTAAATCCGATGATGATCTTTTAGCTCCTGTTAGAAAATTTATTAATAATAAAAGAAAACCTGTAGTTAATACAAAAAGAACTCTCGAAAGCAAAAAGAAAACAACTAATAAAAAATTAAAACTCTCAGCAAGCAAAAATTCCATTAATTTTGAATTGCAAAAACAAATAGAAACTCTTCAAAATCAGCTTTCCGGATTGCAGGATAGTCTTGTAAATTTGCCATATAGACTTGGTCAGGATGATTATCAATCCTTAGAAACTGCAGAGAGAAGAATTAAAACCGAAGAAGACTTAAAAAAACAGCTTGGTAGTATTAAGAATACAAAGCATATTGTTGTTAAACCTAAGCAAAAACTCTCTTTTAGGGATAAAGTTGAAAAAAAACTTATAGATAAGAAAAAAGCCTCTCAATTAAAATCAAAATCTAAAATAAAAGGAATTTTACCATTAAAGCAAAATCATCTTCCAAATAGACATAATACGGCTTCTACTCCGTTTAAAAACCTTCCTGAAATTAAGCTTCGTATTCAAGGAAAACCAAAAGAAGAGGAGACTGTTTCTTCTAATATTAATGTTAAATATACACCAAGTTTGTTTACTCAACAGAGTGCAAAAAGTGTTTTAATTAATTTGTTGTTGAATACTGATGTTAAGGTTATCGGCTTAAATGGTAAACATGGTTATGGTAAAAATATTGTTCTTAAATCAACGATGAATGAATTAAGAGATAACCAAATAGTTTGGCTTGTCGGCAGGGGTGGACCTTCTGTTCAAAATTCACCTTTTGGATTATTTCAGGATATTCTTTTATCGTTCTTTAATCTGCCTAATTTTTGTGTAGATATTGAACAATTAAAAAGAGATTCGTTTACTTTCTTTAAACAAGAATTTTCTTCTCTTTCTGTTCCTGAAATTTCAGATTTAATGAATTTTCTTTATCCTCAAAATGTTGATTATTATGAAAATATCTTCAAAAATAAGGTTAGAACTTTTAATTTATTGAAAAAAGTTTTTGAAATAATTTCATCGAGAGTAAAAACTGTCTTTGTTGTTGATAATCTTGAATATATTGATGCAACATCTTATGAATTTTTAAAAGTTCTTATATCTTCTGAGTTTAACTCAAACAATGTTAAGTTTTTAATTTTGTTTTCAGATGATAAATCGGTTAAAAATTATTTGTACTCGGATGATTTAAAAGATTCGGATTATACTGATATATCTTTGGTTCCTTTTACAATAAGTCAAACGGATACGTTTATTGATAGTTATAATCCTCTTTTTGCAACTACTACGCAAAAAATGAGAGAAAATATTCAAAATTTATCAGAAGGTAATCCTGCTTATATTGAGCAGATTTTAAATTTGATGTTAGATACAAGCAGAAATTATATTACATTTACAATGCCGGGAACTTTTGAAGAGGTTGTAAGAGCTCGTTTGAATATTTTGAAAAAAGAAAATATCATGTGCTATGAGCTTTTACTTGCATCTGCTTCGTTAGGTTTAAAATTTTATCCTGTTTTATTAAATCAATTGTTTAAAATTGATGACAGAACATTTATCGACTTGTTTGGAAGCTTAATCAGATTGAATTATATTACTCCTATTAATGAGTTGGCTTATGAGTTTAAAAATGTTAGATTGTGGAAAACAATTCTTGATATTGCAAAAAACGAAAGAGCATTTTTAAATTTAAATAAAAAATTATTTGCTATTCTTTCTGATTTTACATTATCATCGCATACTTTATTAGCCCAACTAGCGCTAAATATTCACCAAAAGCTGCCAGCACTTAATATTTGGTCTGATGTTGTTAAGATTTCATCTTATTTAGGCGATGTTAATATGTATGTTAAATCTCAACAAATGTCGCTTATTTTAGTAAAAAATATTCAGGGTGCTAATAGTTCTCTTATTATTAATAATATTCATGAACGTTTAGGTAAGATTCTTTCATACTCAAAACCTCAACTTGCTGTTGAATATTTAAGTAAAGCAATAGAAACGGTTGTTAAATTGGATGATCCTTTAAAAATATTTGAACTAAATGCTTATTTATTGGATTGTAATAATAAACTTCATAACTATCATGAAGTAGTAAAAGCTGTTAATTTCGCTGTTTATAATGTTGATGAGTCGCATGAACTTGAAGTTGCAATGCTTAAATCAAGAAAGTTGTACGCATTACTTAGAATAGGTAATTATGCTGAAGTTGTTGAACTTATTGATTTAGAAATAATGCCTGTTTTAGAAAAGTATTTGGATACAACAAATCCGCATGATGTTATTTCTATTAAAGATTTATTTTCAACGTGGTTAAAAACTTATTTGATTTTAGCAGAAGCTTTATGTATGCAGGGTGATAACCGAGTATTTAGTATTGTTGAAACAATTTTTGAGATTTTGTTAAAAAATAACGTTTCGGATAAATTATATATCGCAAAATTAAAATTAATACTTTCTCTTGCTTATTCAATTCGTGGAAACAAAACTGAATCAGATAAGGTTTTAACTGAAGTCTCTGATTCTTATTCTGACGAAATTTTAGATGATGATTCTATTATCAGAATGAATTTGATTCATATGTTAAATCTTATATTTAGCGGCAAATTTGAAGGTTTGCAAGAAGATTTATTTAATTTGGTTGCTTTTGTAAATAATGTTGATGATAAGATTACCAAAAATATTTTAAAAATACTTTTAGGAAAAGTTTTAAAAGAAAATAAAAAATATAAAAGAGCTCTTGCAATTTATTCTGAGCAAGTTGCATATTTTGCAAAAGAAAAAAATGCTCTCGGCGTGCTTTTGTGCTGGTATTTGATTGCCGAAGTAACATTGATTACAGATGGACCTAAAAAGTCTTTAGATTTTGCTCTTAAGGCTTTGGATATTGCACAAAGTCCTAAAATTCAAAACTTTTACTTTATAATTGCATTTAATAAATCTATTGCAAGAGCATATCTTGTTTTAGGGGATTTAGACAGCGCAAGAATTTATATAGAAAGTGCAATTGGAGTTGCTCGTCAATTTGATTTGTTAGACATGTTATGTGAATTATATATGCTATACGGAAGATATTTGCATGAAATGATTAGTACAAGTGAAAAGAATGCTCGTGATTATGCAGTAAGTTCTTTCAGAATGTATGATAAGGCATATAATCTAGCTCATAAAATTAATAATATTGTAATTGCTAATACTGTTATTAAAGCTAACGCAGAGTTGAGAAAAGATTGTCAAAAACGAGGTATTGAAATTTAGTTAAACAGGTACTTTTATTTTGAATTCGGCACCTTCTTTGACTTTGCTATTCACTTCGATAGTGCCATTGTGCATGTTTATAAATTCTTTTGTTATCGTTAATCCTAGACCTGTTGATGTTTCTTTTATTTTTGAATTATTGCTCAATTGAGTAAATTTTTTGAAAATTTTCTTTTGATTTTTCTTTTCTATTCCTATTCCGTTATCTTTTATTTTTATAATTAAGTTACTATTTTCTTTGTATATGTCTATTTTAATTTCATTTTTGGTATATTTTATTGCATTGCTTAATAAGTTAAACAGCACTTGTTTTATCTTTTGATAATCAGCGTTTATTGTTATATTTTCAATGTTTTGTATTACTTTAATATTTTTTTCTTCAAATAATGGGAATAAAATAGTAGTTACTTCTTCTAATGCCTGTTTGATTTCAAACTGGTGTTTTATTAATCGTATTGAATTTGATTCTATTTTTGAAATGTCTAATATTTCATTTATCATTTCTAAAAGATGTAGCGATGATTTGTGTATATCTTTAACATAAAGTTTTTGTTTAGTATTAAGGTCTCCAACTTTTGGATTTTCAAGTAATTCTGAAAAACCGAGTATTGCATTAAGAGGTGTTCTTAATTCGTGTGAGACATTTGAGATAAAATCTGTTTTTATTTTTTCGGCTTTTTTAGTATTTGCAAGCGCTTTTGTTAATTCTTTAAGCTGAGAATTTATTATTTCAGACAATTCTTTATCTTTTATTTTATAGCTTATTATTTTTGTTGCAGCATTGAGCAGTAATTTTTCTTTTTCAGAGAAAGCTTTTTTTTCAAATATTAATACTCCAAAAACAACACCTTTAACTTTTAAATATGTGATGAGATGATTGTTTTTTGATATGTCTGTTAAACTTTCACATTTTTCATCAAATAAGGATTTTATTGTTGATTTGTCTGAAATTTTTATAAATTTTGTATCAGGATAGACTGAAGTTAAGCCTTCTGTTGAGAGAAAATGTACAGAACAACTTTTAAATGAAACATATTCTTTTAGACTTTTAAAAAAGTCATCTGAGAGTATATCTGTTTCATCTA
>CADCPD010000212.1 GCA_902803265.1 uncultured bacterium
CCATCTGTTTTGTTTGCAAATATTAGATTTAAAACATTACAGAATAAAAGCTAAACGCCAAAGAATGGCGAATACTTTTGTTATGCGCGGAGATATTTATGATAGAAATGGTATAAAACTTGCAACGGATAAAGTTTTATTTGATATTTTCTTAAGAAAAGCAGATATGGAAGATCATACGCCTGAAGAACTTGCAACAATGTTATCTCCAATCTTGCATATCCCATATTCAACCTTGTTAAAGATGATAAATAAAGAAACACCTTTTGTCTTGTTGAAGAAAGGTGCAGATAGAGAAACCAGGGATAAAATTGCAAAATTACACTTGAGAGAAATTCCGATGGATAAAAAGAATATAAGAATTTATCCTCAGGGTTCTTTGGCTTCAAATGTTTTGGGCTATTACAATTTTGACGCGGATATATCTTCAGGTGTTGAATATACTGCAAAAGATAAACTTGAAAAAGTTGATAATAAAGTATCTCTTGAAAAAACTCCAAAAGGTGATATTATATACAATTTTGGTACAGATCCTCTTGCAACAATCGTTCCTCTAAAGGGAGAAGATGTTACATTGACCATTGATACTGCGGTACAACATGTTTGTGAACAAGAATTACATAAAGTTATAACTAAATTTAATGCCTACAGAGGTGCTGTAATTGTTATGAATCCGAGAAACGGTGAAATTTTAGGTTATGCAACATATCCTTATTATGATCCGAATAATTTTAAAAAAGCATCGTTTTTACAATTAAAAAACTGGGCAATAACAGACGTATTTCCACCTGGTTCTACTTTTAAAATAATTACCGTTGCTTCTGCTATGGAGCTTGGAAAAATTAATAAATATTCTCGAATAAATGATACAGGTAAAATGAAAGTTGGTTGGTGGGATATCCAAAACTATGACTATTATAAGCATCCAAATCCTGGCATGATAAGTTTGGAATATTTATTCCAACATTCAAGTAACGTAGGTTCTGTAAGAGTTGCTCAAATGATGACGTCTCAAGAGTTCTATGATATTTTAAAGAAATTCGGACTTGGAGAAAAAACAGGTATAGACTTACCGGGAGAATCTGTTGGTTTAATCAAAAAACCTCATAAATGGGATAGTTCAGACCATGCAACAATGGGTTACGGGTATGGTGCGTCTGTAACGGCAATTCAGATGGCATCAATAATTTCTGCCATTGCAAATGACGGAGTAAGAGTTACGCCTCATGTTATAAAATATTCTGATGAAGAAGCAGAAAAGAAAATTCAAAAAGTTCAAGTTATGACAAAAGAACATGCTAATGAGTTAACATCAATTTTAATTGATAGTATTAATAACGGTAAATCTATAATAAAAATGGACAGATATAATGTTGCTGCAAAAACAGGAACCTCAAGAAAACCAAAAGAAAATGGTGCAGGTTACACGAATAAATTGTACACTTCAACAATTGGTTATCTTCCTGCAACTGATCCGGAAGTTTTGATATACGTTATAGTTGATTCGGCATCAGGCGGCGAAGTTTGGGGTAGTACTATTGCGGCACCTGTATTTAAAGAAATTGCTACTCAGGTTGCTCATATTTTGAATTTAACACCTGACAAAAATGAAGTGAAAGGAAAGAATAACTAAGAGGCTAAAAATGGAATTAGATGAATTAATTGAAAATGTTGATTTTATAGACAGAATAAATTATGAAAATAAAGAAGTAACAGGGATTTCTTATAATTCAAAAACAACTCAAAAAGGTGATATTTTTGTTTGTTTAAGAGGTGAATATACAGACGGACACAAATATTTTAAAATGGCAGAAGAAAATGGTGCTGTAGCTTTTGTCTGTGAAGAAGAATTAGAAACAAATTTACCACAGATAATAGTAAAATCTACAAGACATCAAATAGCTGATTTTGCAGCTGCGTTCTATGAAAAACCTTCAAAAGATTTGAATATTATTGGTATTACGGGAACAAACGGCAAAACTACGGTTTCACACTTGGTTCAAAAAATCTTTGAAGAAAATAATCAAAAATGCGGACTTATCGGAACTTTAGGACACAAATTTTCATCAGATGATACATATCATGATGCAAAACATACAACACCTCAAGCTCCGGAATTACAAAAATTATTAAGAACTTTTGATGAAAAAGAAATTAAAAATGTTTGTATGGAAGTAAGTTCTCACGCACTTGACCAAAACAGAGTCGGCGGTATTGATTATAAATGCGCAGTTATAACAAATCTAACTCAAGACCATTTGGATTATCATATTTTAATGGAAAATTATTTTGAAGCTAAGGCTATTTTATTCAGAGGTTTGAAGTCAGGTTGTTATGCTATTTTAAATGCAGATGATGAATATTATGAAAAATTCAGAGCTGTTGTTCCGAAAGGTGTTAAAATTGTAACTTACGGCATAAAAAAACAAGCTGATTTAATGGCTGAAAATATTGAATATTCAATACATGGTGCGAAATTTGATTTAAAAACAAAAGAGGGCAATTATAAATTAGAATTAAATTTAAATGGCGCATTTAGTGTTTATAATACTTTGTGCGCTTTAGCCGTAGCTGTTGCGTATGAAATTCCTTATGAAGTTTCAATTCCTACATTAAACAACGTGAAAAATGTGGCAGGAAGATTTGAAATCGTAAATAAAACACCGCTTGTAATTGTTGACTATGCACACACTCCTGACGGTTTGGAAAATGTTTTAAAAGCTGCAAGAGAAATAACTCCAAAAGAGTCAAAATTAATTTGTCTTTTTGGCTGCGGGGGTGACAGAGATACAACAAAACGTCCTAAAATGGGTGCTATTGCAGAAAAGTTTGCTGATAAAGTTGTTATAACAAGTGATAATCCGCGTTCAGAAAATCCAAATCAAATTATTTCAGATATTGTTGCAGGATTAAAATCTATAAATCCTGATAAAATTTTTGTTGAAGC
>CADCPD010000213.1 GCA_902803265.1 uncultured bacterium
ACAACAAGCTCCTGTTCAACCTCAACCGCAAGTTCAACAACCTGCTCAACAACAAGCGCCTGTACAAAATCAACCGCAAGTACAGCAGATAAATGTGCAAAATCAGCCTGTAATTCCAAACTCAAATGCAAACAATGTTAATCAATTAATTAATAACCATGCATATAATCAAGTCAAAAATGTTGTTAATAACCCACTAAACAGACCGATTCAAAATTTTGTTCAAAATCAAAATATAAATAAGCCTGTTATGACCGGCGGAGCAGCTATGATTCAAGACGAACCGGCACCGCCTTCCATACAACAGCCGCAGTATACTCCTCAAAATAGACCAATGACACCAGCGAGCATATATAACAGAATGCATGCTCAAATGCTTAATAATGCACGATTTGAGCCAATGGCAAATTTGAGAGATAGTGTAAGACATCATATCCGTCAACCTTTAAATATGCCACCAAAGGCTCCTGTTGAGCAAATACAAGAAGAAGTATCTCAGGAATTACGTCAAATTCAGCAGCAAGAAGCTGCTCAACTTGCAATGAAGGAAGTTTCTGCGAAAGTTATGCCTTCAAGAGTAAACTTGAGTTTATTAAATTCCCAAATTCAACAACATAGCAAACAAGCTTTAAATAGCTTGATTCTTGAAATGTCAACAGCAACAAGACAAGGTATAACTGATACAAAACCGCTACAAGATACTATAGGGCTTATTAATGCCAGTATTTCAGCATCATCTCAAGATGATACGGCAACTGCCATTAAAAATCTTATGTTATTATATTTGCCGTGGCTTCCATTAGAAGAAGGTGTTGGTTTCAAACTTGATGTTGAAACAAAAAATTCAAATGCCAAAGGTGATGATGATACTTCAATTTCTATTATGGTTACAACCAAAAATTACGGTAATATAAGTGCAGAAATAAATTTAATTACTACCAATTCAGTTGATATATTTATTACTTGTGACAAAAGTTTTCCAAAAGAAGAATTGTTGAAACGTTTAAATTCTGATAGTAAAGAACATTCAATGACAACTTCAATTGGTATTGAAGAAGTTTCTCAAAGAGATGCTCTTTCTTCTGACATACAAAAAGCCAAAGTTAATTTGTCAAATGTAACTACAATAAATCCATACTTACTTTTAATGTCGCACTCATTTATAAGACATGCAATAGAACTTGATATTAATACTACCATGTATGGAAATCCTGTAAAAGATTAATCGTTAATTATATTGAACGATCAACAGGTTTTGTCATAATAAATGTTTCGATTGTATTATTTTGAATTAAGTATTCTCCAACTGATTGAATTTCGTATATTTGAGGTTTTATTAATGAATAATAAAGATTAAATATTGAATCGCAAGCTAAACCTGATTTACTTATTTTTAGTAAGTTCAAATTTTTAACTAATTCTACTTTATTTTCGTTATCAGTTTCTTTTTCAAGAATAGTACCGCTTAAATATATTTCTAAATGTTGGTGATTTTTTTCAAATAGTGCTTTTGTAATAAATAGTTGAGTTATTACACTGTTTATAATTTTATGAAAATTTGAAAATTCATATATTATTGATGATTTTTCATATTTAACACTATCTGCATGATTATTAATTAAAAAAGCATTTGAAAATTCTGTCAGTATTTCTATGCGATTATCATGTTCTCTAAAATTAAAATTACAAGCAATTATAAAAGTATTTGCTTTTGATATTCTATTGTTTAATTGTTTTGAAACAAGTGTATTAAATTTTTTTTCTGAAAATTTTTCATATTTACTATTAAAAAATCTAAAAATCTTTTTTAATATTCTAAATAATTCTGAAAAAATATTCTTTCCTATTGTAATAATGCATATAACAATAATAAATAATATTAATATTTTTAGTGGAAAATTAAGACTGCTAAATCCCAAAACGTCAGTGTTCAAAATGTCATTTATGAAAGGTATTTGCATTTGTGAATAATCTACTTGTAGATTACTTATATCAAAATTTTGTAAAATTTTATTTTCCATTATTTTTTATCTTTATTTTTTCTTTGAGATTTTCTATACCAATAATATATTGCTCTTGCAACACGATAACTACTGTGTCTTACCAAGCCTTCTTTGCTTTCTTCTATCAATTTTTTGTGAACGATAGTTATGTCAATATTGTTATTATCAACTTTTACAGGGAATTGTCCTGCTTCTTGATATTTTTCTGCCATATTATCAGGAAGACTGTCATTAACAAGAACCGCATCAACTATTCTGTTGCTGTTTGCGTGTTTATAAATAGCATTTAAGTGATCTGATACTGCATAATCATCAGTTTCGCCCGGTTGTGTCATAATATTGCACACATAAATCTTTTTAGCAGTTGATTTTACAACTTCTTCTGAAATTTCTTTTATTAAAAGATTTGGAATAACGCTTGTATACAGGCTTCCAGGACCTAAAATTATTAAATCAGCATCTCTTATTGCTGCAATAACATCTTCTAATGCCTTACAATTTTCAGGTTCGGTGAATAATCTCTTAATTTTTTTATGAGCTTCCGGAATATTACTTTCTCCATGAACAATAGAACCGTCTTCATATTCTGCAGCAAGTTTCATATCATCAAGTGTTGAAGGTAAAACTCGGCCTCTTATTGAAAGTACATTTGAAGATTCTTTTACGGCTCTTACCATATCTCCTGTAATTGAACATAATGCCGTAAGGAACAAATTACCAAAACTATGGCCTTCCAAACCTTCGCCTGTTTTAAATCTGTATTGGAAAAGTTTTGTTATTAAATCTTCATTATCAGCTAAAGCTGCGATACAGTTTCTTATATCACCCGGTGGTAAAACACCCATTTCTTCTCTTAATCTTCCTGATGAACCACCGTCATCACCCACTGTTACAACAGCTGTTATGTTATTTGTTATATTTTTAATACCTCTTAAAAGCATTGATAAACCTGTTCCGCCGCCTATTGCAACGATTTTAGGGCCTCTGTTAAGTTTTCTTCTTCTGTATAAGTATTCTAATAAATTTCCTTTTGCTTTTTTACCCTGAACATCAAGAATTGTAAGGTTTGTTTTTTGCCAACCTTTAAAGAAACATATTACACCTATGGCAATTATTGCTATTGCAATTATATCAGTATTTGCGTGAGCTGCAATTTTTCTTATGATTTCCATAGTGAACTATACGGGTCTTAAATTAAAGA